>JBJTRR010000625.1:0-2390 GCA_046076185.1 bacterium
ACACTGACAATCTCGGGTGGTACAGCCACAATTCAGGACGATGCTGTTGTTTCGGGTGTGACGACCATCTCGGGTGCCGGCACCAATGTGACGATCCGTGCAGGCAGTCTTTATAATCCGACGATCAGCACCACAACGATCAGTAACGGCACTGTCAATATCAGCAACACAACCATCACCGGCCCAACTTCGGTTAACGCCGGCACCGTGACGATGACTGACAACACATCGAATGCCATTCTCGGGCTTTCGGGTTGCGTGCTCACGGTCACCCGGGGCACCTATTCGGGTGCGGTCGCTGCATCGGGTGGTACGCTTTCGATCAACGGCGCTTCTCTGAATAATCTCAATAGCTCAAACTCGGTTTTGAGCCTCACGGGTGCGAATACCACCGTTTTCAATTCATCGATCTCGGCCAAGGCTCTCACGAATGCGGTTGAAATTTCCGGTGCATCCACCTTCACCGTGAACATGGGTAATGCCACCACGGCTGGTAATAACACGTTCAGCATTCTGCCGGGCGGCACGCCGTTTTTCATCAAGAATAATTCGCTCAATACGGTCAATGCGATCGGCAACACCTGGAACTTTAATGGCACGGCGATGCCAAATTCCAGCCCAACCGATGCCTTCGCCATTCAGAACTACATTCAGGCTTCCGGTGCCAGTGCCAATAATGGCCTGGTTTACTTCAATGCCGGCAAGCTCTATGTTCTGAATAACCAGCAGGTGACCGGAATCAATTCGATCTCGGCCGTGTCTGATAAGTCTGCCACCAACGATATCGTCTACATCCAGGGCGGCGCTAATGCTTACTTCGACAATGTTCAGGTTGTCGGCAAGAACCTGAGCTTTGTTGGTATCGCCAACGGCACGGGCACGAACCCGATTCTGGGCTTTAACTCGAACACGGTTGCCACCCCTTTCTTCCGGTTTTTTGAAGATTCCGCAACACCATCGGCTATCACAAATGTTCTTGCTAACCTGACTTTTGACGGCACAGGCCTGACGCCTTCGGAATTGGCCTCGGCCATTCTGGCAGATGGTCAGTATTTCCTGGCAGGCAGTGCTCTGACTCTGAGCGGTGCCACCACATCAACCAATTTCGACACCAGCACGAACCCCTCTCTGTTCCAGATGGCTGGCGGTCAGTTGAACGTCTCAACCACCGGAACGCTGGTTGGTTCCCTGTTGTTCAACCCGACGGTGAATTCGGTCTTCACACTCAATTCCGGCTCAACGGTGAACGGGCCGCTCTCGATATCCACCGTTCCTTCGGGCGTGACATTTAATGCCACGATTGCCGGCACGCTCGATGGCCCGACTGCCAGCCCGATTGCACTTTACGGCGGTACGATCACCGTGACCGGTACGGGCAGGATTACGGGCTCACCGATATCGATTCAGGGTGCCACGTTCAACCTTAATGGCGGCACAGTCACCAGCGCCATTCTGCACGACTCAGGCACATTGAATATTACGGGTGGCACTTCGTCAGGTACTTTGACGATCACTGGCGGCACGGCCACGATCTCAGGCGGTACGTTCGACGCTTCCACAGCGACATCTCCCTCTTCTGTGAATTCGATCGTGACGATCACCGGTGGCACGGTCACCTTCACCGGTGGCACGATCAATGCTGACAACAGCAATGCGACCTATCGTGACGGTATCCGGATCGATGGCACCGGCACGGGTTATATTGGCTCGACGGTTTCGATCAGCGGCCTGAATGTCTCCCTCACTCCAACCAATAATATTAGCACGGCCGGCATTCGTGTGATGGGTGTCAACAACACCCTCTACAATGCCCCGAACACCGTGCTGACGCTTGGCGATGGTTCAACCATTACCAATGGTGACTTCAGCATAGTGATTGGGGGGGTAAATTCCTGCCTGACGGGCAACAAGTTCGGCAACCTCACTCTGAATAACCCTGATGGGACTGCCTTTATCAAGCTGAATGACTCTGCTTATTTTAATAATCAGTCGCAGGTACCATTCCACCTTGACGCGTCGCAGATCACTTACAATCCATTCTATTTGTCCGGCGGCTTTCGTCCTGCTGATGCTCCGCTTGGCACGCCCAACAACGATCAGTTGCAGCGTCTTTTCACTCTCGAATCCAGAATCATTGACTACACCGCAGGTTCGGATGTCGGTTTCGTAGAGCTTTATCCTGGTGCTGGATTCGCAATCTCCGGACGCGAATTACAGCGGTCAATTAATGCTGTCAATTCATTTAACGCACAGGTTTATGTCCATTGACCAAATGTTTCTCCCTCTAAATATATTTCTCATCTACCCGGTCGAAAACTTTGCAAAGATCTTTCACGAAATTCGCTTTCCTTTGTCTGCTTTTGAAAACGTCACTCGAGTCGGCCGGTAAC
>JBJTRR010000626.1:0-4705 GCA_046076185.1 bacterium
CGAGCCAATCCGGCAGGCTGTCCATACAGCCTGAAGCCTGTGGTTGGCGGTCGATTTCGAGTCAGCTGAAATCGCCGAAAGTGCTTGAATTGACTGATTTCCCAGCTTGGCCAGGGCATCAATCGCACGGTCGCGCACGGCGAAGCGGGCATCGTTCAACCGGGCGGCCAGCGTGTCGGCTTCAGGCTTTTGCCAGTCGAGTTTCAGGCCACGGGGGTCGGCCAGCGGCGAGGCACCAACCTTTTTCACGCGATAGATCGCCCCAAGCACATCGGCCTTGATGATCTGCGAGGTAGGGCAGCAAAGTTCATACCAGCCGCCTGTATCAACAATGATCAGGCTGCCATCAGCGTCGGTAAAGACATCCGTCGGATGAAAGTCGATATCGTCGCAGACGACGAAGTCGCTATCCTTGCTGGAAAGGCCGGCTGCTGAAGTGTTTGTAAGTTCGTGGCGGGTGATTTTACGAAGGTTGAAGCTGGAGCTGAAAACATTGTTACGGAAGCCAGGGCCAAACTCGTCTGACTCATAATCCGTCAGGCCACAGGCGGCAGCGGGGCCAAGGTGAGAAAGCACGGGCATCAGGTCGGGGCCTGTCCAAAGGTGCTGTGGCTCCTGCGTTTTGCCGTTGGTTTTGCCATATATCCCGCCATAAATGGCATGAATCAGGCCGTCTCGCTGGCCGACAGAAGGCTGGATCAGGAATGTGGTCGAGAAAATCCGTTCGCCACCGGGTGTAAAAACCATATCGACCGGGTTATCCATGCCGCCGGTCATAACCGGTTCCAGCTCGCGGCCATCTTCGGTTGAGCGGAAAAAATGGGCTGCGCTTGACTTCCAGGGCTTGCCGTGAATGGTGTATTTCTGTTCGGCAAAGGCACCTTTGGCCCAATAAATGCGGCCATCGCGGCCAAGGTAAGGGCCGTGCAGGTCGTTGGCACAGCCGGTGAGAGTTTTGCCCTGAAACCACTCAACCCGCTGGTCGGCCACGCCGTCGCCATCGGTATCGGTCAGCTTCCAGATAGAAGGCGGGGCCGAGACATAAAGCGAGCCACGATGCCAGAGAGTGCCTTCAGGAAACATCATTTTATCGGCAAAGACAACTGTCTTGTCAAATTTGCCATCGCCATCGGTGTCTTCCAGTCGTACGATTCGGTGTGGCTTCTGGGCAAGCTGGATTTCGACTTTATCGTTTGAGCCTGAGCTGTCGGCCAGATAGAGCCTTCCCTGATCGTCGAACGTGCCGGTGATGGGGCGGTCAACCAGCGGGCTGGAAGCGACTTTCTCGATCGTAAAGCCTTCCGGCAGCGTAAATTTGCGGTGGTCGATGGTAATCTCAACGGCTGGCAGCGTGCTGCCGCAAATCAAAAGCCCCATGGCCAAGGCAAGCCAGTTTCGGGCCATGCTGGAATGAATCATGATGAAAACCCTTGATTGATAGCGACTTGCTTTAAGCCAGGCGGGGTTATTCGCTGAGAGTGCATTTTGACGGATTGAACATCATGATAACGAAAAAGCGGGCAGGTTTCACAAGAAAAATCAGTGTTTTCAGCCAGACCAGTCAGAAGAAATTTGTGCGGGCACAAAAAAACCGGGCCCATTTGAGCCCGGCTGCGAATCTTGGTCGTCAGGCAGGTTCTTACTGCACAATGCCCAGCAATTCCACTTCAAAAATCAGCGTGCCGTTTGGCGGAATGATGCTGCCCGGAGGGGCCTGCTCGCCATAGGCCAGCTTGGCTGGAATGAAAAGCTGATATTTGGAACCGACAGGCATAAGCTGCAGGGCTTCCGTCCAGCCGGCGATTACACCACCGACAGGGAATTCGGCAGGTTCACCACGCTTGTAAGAGCTATCAAATTCCCGGCCGTCAATCAGGGTGCCACGATAGTGCGTTCGCACCACATTCTTGCTGGTCGGCTTCTGGCCGGCACCCTGCTTGAGAACCTTGTACTGAAGGCCGCTGGGCAGCACTTTTACGCCTTCTTTCTTGGCGTTATCGGCCAGAAACGTTTCGCCGGCCTTCTGGCTTTTTTCGGCTTCGGCCCGCATGCCGGCCTTTTGTTTGGCTTGCATTTCGAGTGAAAATGCGGTCAGGATCGACTGCACTTCTTCAGTCGTCATCTTCGGGGCATTGGCTGAAAAACCGTCGCGAAGGCCCTTGACCATCTCTTCAACGTCGATATCAACGCCCTGGCCCTTCAAGCCCTGGCTGATGTTCAGACCCAATGCGTAACTGGCTTTGGTTTTCAATTCGGCACCTGTCGGAGCAGCCGCGGCCTTGGTTGCTGGTTTGGCTTTTTCGCTCTGGGCCAGAGCCGGGGCGGCAACAAGCAGGGCTACAGAAACAGCCTTCAAAATTGAGCTTTTCATGGGGAGACGAAGCACTTCGCTTCCTTTCAATCGATCGGATCTGGTGCAGATCGCAGGTTCAAACAACTGACCCGTTGCCGATCCGACCAATGGTGTGCCGATTATATCGAATCAGTGAGCCAATGCCCAAAGAAAAAGTTCGACATTCTAAACAGCCAGCCGGCACAGCACATTTTTGGCGATTAAACAACCCTGTTTCCACTGACGACAACCGTTTCGTTCAAGCCCGCCACACTTCCCCTGCGGCCAGCGGCAAGCACATTTCCAGAAACCACGATATCTGTTGACTGACCCGTCAATTCAATCGACGCGGAAAGCTCTTCTTTTCGGTCAGTCGTAATCGTGCAACCCGAGACAGTGATGACCGAAGAATTTTCAATCCGGATTCCTCTTTTTCTCGGGTTGCGGATCACCAGTTGGCCCAACGCAACTTCGCGGCAGTCTTTCAGGCAAATCACGCCTGTATTTTCGCCCTCTGTGCCTCCTGCATTCTGAAAAACCTCGCCGGTAATCGAGACGCCGACACATCGTTCCAGCTCGTAATGATCAGGCCTCGGCGATTTCGGCTGGTGCGACCAGCCATGCACATTATTGGCGATCACCAGCCCGTCGCAGTCAATCGCCTTCAGGCCAGCCGTATGACCATCGTAAATGGTATTTCCCGTTAATGTCACCCGCTGCGCGAATTGCATTTGAACGCTGGTTGACTGCGAACCAAGAATATTTCCCGTGATGGCAATAAGCCGGGCTGAGGGAAAGCCTTCGGCATCAATCCGCCCCAGAATCCGCACATTGGCCCCATTGACTGAAGCCTTGCCCTGAATTGTATTGGACGCAAATGTAATTTCGCTGGCAATGCCATTGCGGGCGTCAATGAGAATGTCACTGGAATCGGACCGTTTCAGGTCAGCACTGTGGCTGTATTCAATGTCATTTCCGGTGAATTGCAAATTATGCAGGTCGCCACCGATCATTGCAATCGCTGCACCCTTGTTATAACTGATATGGCAGCCACAGACATTCATTTGATGTAAGTTGACATGATCAAGAAAAAGACCGTAATCTTCGTTATTGTAAATGTGTGAATCAGCGATCAGAATATCGCGATTGCGCTGGCGCACGTGAATACCCACACGGCATTCTCGTATGAAGATATTCTGGATTGTTGGTTTGGCTGTTTCAATCAGTTCAATGCCGATGGCGTCTGGGTGTTCGCCCCTGATTTCAATGCCAGTGACGTTCGGAAAACGCTCCTGCAGGCGGGTTTTATCCGTCCAGCTTTTGGGGTCGGCCGTGCCCTTGTGCGAACCGACCAGCCGAAAAGCGGGCCCGGGCCCTTTCATCACGATCGACGTGCTGCCGGCGGCGCCGCGAATGCTCATCGGGCCTTTTTTGGTGAGATCAACCACAAGCGTTTTCTTGATAAGAAAGGTGCCTGAAGGAAATTCAATCAGGCCTGAAGACTGATCGATTGCGTGCTGCAGGGCTGCGGTGTCGTCGGTTTTGCCATCGCCTTTGGCACCAAAATGCGTAACATTGTTCATGGTAAGGGTCTCTTTGCCGGGCTGGCAGGTTTTCCGGGGATGGGTCTCGGGCATTAGCAAACATAAATAACAAAAAACAGGCCGCGGTGAAACGGCCTGGTGGAAAAAGTGGATGTTCAATTGAAATTAACGATTCTTGGCCCTGATCATGTCGCGTTCGTCGATCTGACCGTTTTTGATCTTTTCGACAAGATCCTCAAACGAGTTGAAATCGGGTGCATACATGACTCGGTTCAGGGCAGTTCTTGCATTTTCAAGACCCCCTTGACGTTCAATGAAATCAAAGGCTAGCTTTTGCACAAATATGTGCCAGCGGCCACAATAATCACGCCAGTTTCCTGACTCAATCCTGTGCAGTCCCGTTGTATCTCTATTGAAAACATAAGTCCAGCACTCTCGGGTACGGCTGCCAAAACCGACATCCGTAAAGATACGACGATAGAGCGACTGAGTTCGCATTGCCTCAAGCTCAAGTTGCATTTCCCGGCAGGCTTCATCAGGTGAAATGCTGTCAGCAATTTTAGCCTGAATAATTTTGACGGTTTGACGAAGGCCTGGCGAAAGATGACCTTCGATCGTGTCAATCTCATGCAAATGGCTTGCAGCCAGGCCACCAGAATACGACCAGAGATCGCCGATCACTGGCCTTAAACCACGTTCACGGTTTTGAACCAGACCCGGATAAGCCCCATTGCCACATGCATAAATTTCACCCTGAGACATTTCGGCAAGTCCGACTTGTATCAGGTTGCTCTTACGCATGACATTTTCGCGAGACTCGCCCCGGCCA
>JBJTRR010000627.1:0-7567 GCA_046076185.1 bacterium
CATGTTTTTCCAAAAAAATTGATAAATCCCTGTATTTCGAATAAACCAGATTGACCAATTGTTCGATAAGAGTTAAGACACCGCGAAAAGCGATGCATTCTCTGTATTCCGGACTGACCTGGTGAAACGGGTCGGGATGGGTGCTCTGGGTGGGTCGCCTTGGTCGTGGCTCCAATTTGGGAAGCGGTTTTTGACGAACCGCCTGATGGAAATGGATTTCGAAACCTCTCATGAAAGGGTCAAACACTATGGATAACCCGCATCGCTGTCAGGGAAGCCGGCGGTGGATTTGTGAGAGGCGAAAGGAGGTCGCGTTGGGTAAGCTGAAGTCCCTGGCCGTTCTGGTCGCGTTGGGTTCGAATGGAGCTGGCCTGCTGGCTGCTCCGTGGGGCGATGTTCCCGCATCAGCCGCACGTCCACAACCACCTGTGCCACCGGTTGAATATGTCAAAGCCGGTGCAAAGTTGTTCAATGCTGGCGATAAAGCCAAGGCAGCTCAATATTTGAATGCTGCCAACGATTATCGCGACATGCTCTCGAAAGAAGAGCTGACGATTCTTGACAGTTACCTCAATGCGATTGGCAAGCCACAAGGTGCCACGCCGGTTGCCGCAGCCAAGGTTGATTCTGCCGTACAGCAGACTCAGGCTGTTGCCCCTGCCGTGAACCGACAGGCTGACACTGCCGATGCCAAGCAGAAGTCTCGCTGGCTGCTGAAATCAGCCCGTGAAGACATTCGCCAGGGCAATTTTGAAGACGCCGTGGCCAAGTTGGCCCAGGCTCGTGCCCTGAATGTTTCATACACGCTTTTTGACGACACGCCTGACCGCGTTGAGGAAGTGCTTGAAAAGGCACGCCCGGCCGTGGCGGCATCGGCGGGCTCTGCCCACGATAAGAAGACGGCCAAAGACAAGCTCAAGATGGCTCGCAGCCTGATTGCCTCGGGCAAGCCTGAACAGGCTGAAGCTGTGGCGATGGATGTCGAGAGCTGGAAGCTTGACTTCGGCATGTTCGAAGACAGCCCGAAGAAGGTTGTTGCGGCTGCCCGTGCCATCAAACAGCGCGATGCTCTGCGTAAGTCGGGTGCCAAGGGTCAGGTGAATCTGGGTGTTTATGACGCCCTGGTTCAGGAAGCCCGCACAATGGCCGGCCAGGGCAAACTGCCCGAAGCCGAAGCCAAGGCACGCCAGGCTCTTTCGCTGAATGTGGCCCCGCCGCTTGATTCGCCACGTGCAGAAGATGTTCTGCATGAAATCACCGTGGCCCGTGCCAGTGGCAAGACGATGGTCGATTCGGCTGTTGCCAAGGTCTCGGCTGATCAGCCAACGGCATTGGTGGCACCACCGGCCGGCCCTGCCGACCTGACACCACCGCCCGCCCCGGTTGCCGCTGACCCAGCCCCCGCCGCTGACTCGCCAGGCATTGCCCGGCTGGCAGAGCTGGGTGAAGCCAAGGCTGCCAACGCTGGCGACCAGCTTCTGGACCAGGCAAAGGCCATGCTGGCTTCCGGCAACTTTGAAGCAGCCAAAGCGGCTGCCGAGAAGGCCAAGGCTGGTGGCTTCGGTGTTGAGGCCCAGGCTGATGACATGATCGCCCAGATTGCACTGGCCGCTCAGAACGGTTCGGTGGCCATGTATGAAGCGGCTCTTGATGCCCTTCGTAAGGGCGACAGTGGCCGGGCCAAGGCCCTGCTGACAGAAATCGCCGCTGTGCCTGGCATTGACGAAGGCATGGGACAGAAGGTGCAGGACCTGCTCCTGAAGCTCTCTTCCAACGACGCCCAGGGTGTCAAGGAAGAAGCTGCCAAGCCGGCTGACATGAACATGGTGGCCGCCCAGAAGCTGAATGCTGAAGTGGGCACCAAGGTGGCTGAAGCTCGCCGGTATCTGGAAACAGATCCGGGCAAGTCGATCACCCTACTGGATGAAACGCTCAAGGCCGTGAAGGCGGCTGAAGCCCCTGAAGCCGTGAAGCGAACCATGGTTCGCCGCGTGGAAGTGGCCATTGAGCTGGCGAAGAAGGAAAAGGCCGACTTCGACGTGAAGATGGCCGATGTCAACGCTCGTGCCGATATTGAGCGTAAGCGTCTGCGGATTCTGGAAGCCGACAAGGCCAAACAGGGCGAAGTGGAAGCCCTGATGAAGCAGGCTTCTGACGCTTACACCAGCGGCAAGCTGGAAGAAGCCGAAATGTTTGCCAAGCGGGCCGTTGAAATCGACCCGAACAACCTGGCTGCCACGGCGATGAGCTGGAAGGCCCGCACAGAACGCCACTTCAAGCGGTCGATGACCAACGAAGCCAACAAGGAAGAGGGTTTCCTCTCGGCCATGCACTCGGTTGACGAAGCGATGATCGCCGACCCAGCCGTGACCGAACGCGGAATCGCCTTCCCCAAAGACTTCAAGGACCTGACGATCAATCGCCGGGAACTGATGGCCCGTCTCGAGCCCCGCAAGGACGCCCGCACACTGGCTATCGAAAAGAAGATGACCGACGATGTGACGATCAACTTCAACAATCAGCCGCTCTCTGAAGCTGTCAGCTTCCTTGAGAATTACACCGGCCTGAACATCGAAATTGATCCGAAAGCCCTGGCTGAAGAAGGCTTCACGCCTGACACGCCTGTCACCCTCTCGGTGAACAAGATTAAGCTTCGCAAGGCTCTGGAACTGCTTCTGCGGCCCATGAACCTGACCTATACGATCGACGACGAAGTCGTTCTGATCACCAGCCCTCAGTCGGGTGCTGCCAAGACTTACTCGGTGCAATACTATGTGGGCGACCTGGTCAAGCCAGCGAATACCGAAGTCGGTGTCAATGGTGAGAAGGGCTCAGGCGACAAGGCAGATGACGGCGTGGGTCTCACGGGTCTCGGCCTGATGGGTGAAAACGCCAACACCAACGGCATGAGAGTGCTGAAGGGCGACCGCCCTCAGGCTGACATCAGCCCGATTATCCAGATGATCACAACCTCAGTTGCCCCTGGTTCCTGGAAGGTGATCGACCCGATGACCCAGAAGGATATCTCGCAGGCCTATGCCCTTGGTTTCCAGGGCGAGCCTGGTGGCCTTGGCGGTGCGGCTGATCTTGAAGGTCAGGCCCTGCCCGTTGGCTCGATCTATCCTTACTTCCTTGGCCTCAGCCTGATTGTGCGTCACACGAATGAAGTGCACGACGAAATCGCCGACCTCCTCAAGCAGCTTCGCCGCATGCAGGATATACAGGTCACGATTGAAGCCCGCTTCATCACCCTGAGCGATGTCTTCGCCGAGTCGATCGGTGTGGACTTCGACTTCAACATCCAGTCTGACGTCTATGGGCCGAAGTCATCCTTCGCTCTTGAGCAAGCGGGTACAGGTGGCACGGGTGGTACAGGTGGTCAGTTCTATCCATCTGGTGGCGGTGCTGGTGGAACGGGCGGCACGGGTGGTGGAACAGCCAGTGGCCCATCGCCTTACCTGATCAACAGCTATCTTGATCACTCGTTGGGCAATCGCACACCGCTGACGGTGGGTGTCAGTGGCCCAAGCACGGCCGGTATGCCATCCTTCACCAGCAACCTGGGCATGCCATTCCTGCAGGGAAGCTACCCATCGTCAACTAATGATGCAACCGGTAACGGTGCAACGTTTGGTATCGCCTTCCTGTCTGACCTGGAGATGTATCTCTTCGTGAACGCGGCCCAGACCGACAAGCGAAGCAACATCGTACAGTCGCCCAAGGTCACCACGTTCAACGGTTCTGCAGCATTCATTCAATCCACGCAGAACATCCCCTATGTGGCTAACTACATCCCGATCGTCGGCCCAGGCTCAGTGGCCTATCAGCCGGTAATCAGCCAGGTGCCTGAAGGTGTGCAGCTCATGGTCACGCCGGTTGTCTCACACGACCGCCGCTATGTCCGCCTGAGCATCAACCCGACCTTCATCACCTTCCGTCAGTTCGAGTCATTCTCTCTGCCAGGTGGTGCGGTTGGTGGTGGTGGCCTGGGCGGTGGTGCAACAACCACAACCCCGACAACCCTGCAACTGCCAATCACGACCCTCTTCACAATCGGCACCGTGGTTACGGTTCCCGATGGTGGTACGGTTCTCCTGGGTGGTGTCAAGCTTCTTTCGGAAACACGCAACGAAGCCGGTGTTCCGATTCTGGCCAAGACACCTTACATCAACCGCCTCTTCCGCAACATTGGTATCAGCCGCGATACCCGGAGCCTGATGATCATGGTCACGCCAAAGATCATCATGCTGGAAGAAGAAGAAGAGAAGCTCGGCATCCCGACGATCTCTCTCTGATCAATCGATCAGAACCGGGCAGTTGACTTAAACTCTGATCAACTGCCCAATCCGTTTACCAAGTGGCTTCCCAATGCGACAGGTCGTCGAAGTTCCTTCCGGGCTTCGACGGCCTTTTGGGCGTTCTAAGGGCCACAAAACTGATATGATCAGAGGAAACAGATATCACCCGGAACAGCTTCGAAGATTCGCCGCAACCACTCAGAGATTCAGCCCATGAAAAAATTTACGACTATCCGTTTTTTGCTTGGATTGGTTTTACTCGCTTGCTTATCGATAAACACTTCAGGCCAGCAGAATAAGCCCAACGACCCGCCACCGCCGGAAGCTGAAAAATCCTGGAAACCGCTTGGCAAGGATTTGTGGTTCGACCCCGCCAGGCGCGAGCTGGTAATTCTCAGCCAGGTTGTTCTGCGGGAAGGCCCGTTGGAACATCTGCTCTGCCTGAAGGGCACCAAAGAACACGAATCAATTCTGGCCACTTCGGCCGAGGCCCGCGCCATTCATGCCGGACTGCTTTTGACCAAAGCCGTGCCCGACCACCCTGTGCGCTTTCAGCCCAAATTCGAGCCGCCCGCCGGCTCGAAAATCCAGATCGAGCTGAAATGGCTCGATGACAAGAAAAAACCTCAAAAGGCCTTGGCCCGCAATATGGTTCGTAACTTCAAGACCAACAAGCCTATAGAGATCGATTGGGTTTTTGGTGGCAGCCTGATTGTAGAAGACCCCCGCACCAAAAAGCCGTTTTATGCCGCCACCGAAGGCGATTATTTCACAGTGGCCAATTTTGCATCGGCCATCCTTGACTTGCCCGTGCCAAGCTCGGCCAGCGACGCCGAACGACAGTTTGAGGCCTTCACACCCAACGTGCCACCTCTGGGCACCTGGGTCTGGATGCATCTTTCACCAGTCGCCACAGAAGCCAAGCAAAAGGCCAACAAATCAAGATAAAACAACACTTTAGAGACAAATAACCGGACTAACTTAACCTCAAGTTTTTGGGCTTCTTCCCGCTTCAGCTTAGCGGGCGGCGATCATCTTCTGTGTAAAAGTGAAGTTGCTGGCAGGCGGAACAGGGAATTGCAACGACCCTTTGTCGCCTGGGAAATAATTTACCGAACCAGCCCGGCCTTACTGTTTTGACGTAAAACGGGGTTGGATAATCCGTACCAAGCACCGCCGCATGACATCCAAAGCCCAGCGAAGGTTTCACCTGATCCAATTTGACCGACGAGATCAAAGCCTTCCCATGCTTGTGCTCAACCAGTAAAACAGAACTCATCGAGACCCTCCACCGGTCAACAATTGGTGCAATTCTTGATCTGGAAAACCAGACAGCTGCAGCCACAACCTCTTCAAAGTCCTGTCATCAAAGGACTTGTGGGGGATGAAAAAATTCTGGCATCGAAGTGTCACGAATGTGATTTGTAAACGTAATATAAAATTTGGCCTTACCAGAGACAACTTTTTTATGACATTTTCTCAAAAAAAATTTATAAAAGTAGTGCTGTCAATTATGTAAATCACACAAAGCAAACCTTCTAAACCCAAAAAATTACAGGGCATTACAAATCCGACTGCAAGATCGTATTACTCATTTCCACTCTTAACCTGACACTAACATCAGAAAACCTAAGTCACCAAAAAACAACAAAGTCGAATGTACGTATGTTATTCAGCATTTGGCCTCTTCACTGCATATTCCCGTAAAAGCCCACATTGGGGGCAGCGATAGCTGGTGATGGTGATCGCTTCTGACCAGTTCACTTTCATTCCGCCTGATTTTCCAACATCAAATCCAAAGAACTTATTGTAATTCACCGGCCTGGGATGCCAGGCTGACTCAAAAACCTGATAATGGGTGTTATCAATCAAATACCCTTCCTGCATCGTCACCGAGCAATCAGGGCATTTGATATCACGCAAACTCATGTTTCCTATCCAGTTTTCATTCAGGGCGATTACAAGCAAGTGCCTGATGTTCAAGCACTTGCTCACCTGAAAAGTCAGGAATGAATCACCCGCTTGTCCACTGCCAGGGCAGCTTCTTTCACCGCTTCGGAGAGCGTCGGGTGAGCGTGGCAGGTGCGGGCAATGTCTTCAGCCGATCCGCCAAACTCCATCACGGCAACGGCTTCGGCAATCATGTCCGACGCCCGTGGACCAATGATATGAACGCCCAGAACGCGGTCGGTCTTTGCATCAGCCAGAATCTTCACAAAGCCTTCTGTTTCGTCCATGGCCCGGGCACGACCATTCGCCTTGAACAGAAACTTGCCAGTGCTGTAGTTCAGGCCACGCTTTTGGACCTGTTCTTCAGTCAGACCGACTGACGCCATCTCGGGCCAGGTGTAAATGACGCTGGGGATGGTATCGTAATTGATATGCCCTGGCTTGCCAGCCAGAATTTCTGCAAATGCAACGCCTTCTTCTTCAGCCTTGTGGGCCAGCATCGGGCCCTCAATCACATCGCCAATGGCAGAAATCGTCGGAACCGATGTACGGAAGTGCTTATCCACAGGCACTTTGCCGGTTCTTTCAGCCAGGCTTACGCCCACTTCCGGCAACCCCAGACCATCGGTATAAGCCCGCCGGCCGACGGAAACGAGAACCTTGTCGCCTTCAAATGACACAGCACCCGATTTTGTCTCAGCCGTGACCGTCACTTTGTCTTTGGCCACCTTTCCGCCCGTCACCTTTGTTTCGAAATGAAACTCAAGGCCCTGGGCCATTAGCGACTTTTTCAAAAACTCGCCCACTTCGTGATCGGCAAAGGGCACCAGTCGGTCGAGAAATTCGACCACCGTGACTTTCGCACCAAGCCTTTTCCAAACCGACCCCAGCTCAAGACCGATATAACCACCACCCACCACAATTAAATGCTTGGGCACTTTGTCAAAACAAAGGGCTTCGGTCGAACTCACAATATTCTTGCCATCATTTGGCAGCACAGGCAGCTCGGTTGGCACACTGCCGGTGGCGATAAGAATATGGCCGGCTTCGATGGCGGTTTTCGCCCCCTTGGCATCAGTCACTTCCACGGCGGTTGCACTTGCCAGCCGGGCTGTACCGGTGAAGACAGTAATTTTGTTCTTCTTCATCAGCCCGCCAATGCCGGTGGTCAGGCTTGTCACCACGCCATCCTTGCGGGTCATCATCGCTTTGAGATCAAGCGAGACATTACCCACCACCACACCATGCTGGGCCAGTTTCGACTTGGCATAATGATAATGCTCAGACGAATCAAGCAGCGCCTTCGACGGGATGCAGCC
>JBJTRR010000628.1:0-1283 GCA_046076185.1 bacterium
GGTTTCCAGGCCATGAAGAAATTCAAAAAACATTGCATTTGGGAATAATCTCATGAAAATTCGTTCGATCAAATACCATTCAATTCGATCATTGGCTTTTGTCATTTTTATATTCGCTATGACACTTTCATCGTTAGCGCAGGACGATTCTCAGGGCAAAACTGACAGACGTGGCGCCAATCCCTCAACACCCGTGCGTAAGCCAGGGCAACGTCGCGAGATTCCGCCTCAATCACCCGTCGGCGACCCGCGAAGGTGGGTCTTTATTGCAGTGGTTGCATTTTTATTGCTTGGCGGAGCCAGAAAGTGGTTGGCGGCAAGCCGAGGCCGGAAAATGGCTGATCGTATTGCTGATGGTCAGGCAAGTCTTGATGAAATTCGCCAAGCCGCACGCCACGGCAGGGCTGTTTTACCAGATCTGCTCGGCATGCTCGCTGATGGAAAATCGGATGAAATGAAATCGGCGGCATTTGAATCGCTGATTCAGCTCTGGCAGGCTGACGAACTGATCGCCGAAGAGGAAAAGGCAATCATCACCCGGGCATTTCAAGTTGAATGGAAGCAAAGACGAAAATACCCGCGTGATTATGATGGAAATTTTCAGATTCTTGGATTCATAAGCCTGCCGAAAATTCAGGATGAATCGCGCATAGTATGGCTATCAGAACATCTGCGATGGGAAACGCGTGTTACAGGAACGCGAAAAGCAACCGATGACCAGTGGCAAATGATTCCGCCTGATGAAATGCAATTACAAATTCAAATGGAAAGCCGTGACTTTCCGGAAGACTGCGTGCATCGGGTGATGTTATTTACACGAGTTACAACGCATGGCCTGACATCAAACTGGACCCTTGATTTGCCGGGGCAGGCGACATCGTTTGAGTGGGATCAACACCTGAAAAGTGCAGCATTAAAGGCCGATTTTGACGAGAAGGAAGCCTTGATTATGCAGGAAGCCCTGACCTGGGACTGCAATGCCGATCCAGATACAATTGGTTCGCAACTGATTGCATTAAGCCCAGGTTTTGCAATTCATCGACCGCCAGTCGCCCTGCTGAGAATTCCGCTGCCTCGAGATCTGGCACATGATGCAGTGCTTGAAATCGACGAAATAAGCAGCAAAATCAAGTTGAAAAACTATGTGATTGCAAGTCGTGGCAGCGCAATTACACTTCAAAAACAATTCAAAATGATACCCCTTGAAATCAAGCGGCTTATCGATGATTCCGCAATCAGCCGCGCCGGAAAATACAGGGCCAGAATCAATCTTCAGCCAAGAC
>JBJTRR010000629.1:0-6190 GCA_046076185.1 bacterium
TGTGCCGGCCCGCTTGATCGGTATGAAACGATCTTTAAATCAATAGGCGTCGGCCGAGATCACTTCGCCACCGTTGCGGGTGGTCAGTGCCTGCCATGTGCCCATACGAACGCCGGGCTTGGGACCATAATTCACGTCCCAGGTTGTGCTCGCGCCCGTCGGGATAACCTGAATCCAGGCAGCGATTTCCGATTGAATCGGGTCAACACCGGCACTTGTAAGCGGAACCATTGGCTGGGCTGAGTCGATCGTATCTTTAACGAAACGAACAGAACCATCAACCATGGCCACGTTGGCACCACCGGGGTGCATGCTCGAGGCCGAGTAGATGAAAGCCATGCCACCGGAACCACCAGGTATGCGTCTCTGTGGATTTGGCGGGAACATGGAGGTGATCAACGTATCGCCATGATTGCCTGATGTCCACCAGTGCCAGTCAAGCTGGGCAGCGGCTGTCAAAGGAACGCCGGTATGTTCAGCCCACATGATGGTGTTCGAAGTTCCATCGGTCACGCCGCTGATGCGAATATCGCTACATACATTGAACATACCAATCTGATTCGCCTTGGCCTGGCTGTGGGTAGCACGCTGGCCAGTGCCCAAACCAGGAATCGACCAGGTATTTGCGATCCACGGGCCGCACATGCCAGCATAGCTGGAATAAGCCATCCTCGGATAGCTGTTACCACCGCCAGGGTAGGTGCGGACAATATTTGCGTTATCGCTGGGGCACCACAAGGTGTTGATACCCAGAGCATGAATCGTGCTGTTGGGTGGATCCCAAAGCACAACCATAAAGTTGATAGCGTTGGCAATAGCAACCTGTTCCAGCTGGGGTGTCAGCAGAACAAGTGGGCCACCCGCCGTGGTCACGTAACCGGCAGGAGAATACTGCCAGAACATGCCGGGAGGATAAACGCTATGGGCAGACTCGTAATTGGCAGAGGCCAGACCGAGTTGCTTCAGATTGTTAATACACTGGGCACGACGGGCGGCTTCACGGGCCGACTGAACAGCCGGAAGAAGAAGCGAAATGAGAACTGCGATAATCGCAATCACCACAAGCAGTTCGATCAGCGTAAAAGCCGACCTCCCTGCTTTTTGAGTTGCTTTCATGGAAAACTCCCGAAAAGGATGAAAACGAGACAGAAAATGAGGCCAGAAATATTCTATGAATCGCCTATAAATTAGGCAAAATGGTCATTTCTTGGTTTCAACCGGGGCACCCTTGCCAGTAGCTTCGGCACCGCCGCCGCCAGCATTCTTCTTCGGACCCGGGTCAATCACACCGGCTTCGGGGGCACCAGGGGCACCGCCACAACCAGCCAGAGCCATTGAGGAGACAAACAGACCAAGAACCAGCGACTTACGAATGAATGACGAATGCATCAGCTACTCCAGAACCGCGACAGGTTCACAGGGGGTTGATCAATAGATAAGCAGATAGAGATACGGGCAAAAGCCATACCAATTCAAATATATTGAATTGGTGTTTGCGTTACCTTTAACCATTCTTATACTTTCATGTGGTGAGGTCAAGCCAGCACAGCTCTAATCCTTATGTAAATTTTCGATCTTAACGGTTGTGCGTTGTCTTTTCGCAACTCTCTCAAAATCAAGCCTTTTCTAACCGCTTTTTCACGTCCATAAAATTTACGGATTCATGACGATAAAGCCAGATCCATCTCTTGCGTTATTTCTCTGAAAATGAATAACTTACGACCTTTTGCTTTCAGAAACGAACATTTCTTACTATAATTCGTCCAGTCTGCTTGAGTCCCGGCAACCATGCCGGTGAAAGCTCCACCAAAGGCAAGGATGACATGGCAAGACGGCAACGCAATCGTGGCCAGGGTGGTATTGAAGCGCCGCCGCCCGAACCCAAGGTCGATGATGTACCGCTGGCGGAAGCCACCCGGGCCAGATATCTCAACTATGCCCTCTCCGTCATCACCAGCCGTGCCCTGCCCGACGTCCGCGATGGCCTGAAGCCCGTTCAGCGACGCATCCTTTACGCCATGGGGGCTGATCTCTCGATCCGCTCGGATAGTCGCTATGTCAAGTCAGCGGCAGTGGTTGGCGAAGTCATCAAGAGCTATCACCCGCACGGCGATCAATCAATTTACGACGCCCTGGTGCGCATGGCCCAGCCGTTTTCTCTGCGGTATCCGCTGATCGACGGCTATGGCAACTTCGGCTCGATCGATGGCGACCCGCCGGCCGCCATGCGATACACCGAATGTCGCCTGATGCCGCCCGCCGAAGAACTTCTCAACGAGCTGAAGCAGGACACCGTTGAATTTCGGCCGAACTATGCTGCCACTGTTGACGAGCCCGTCGTTCTGCCCGCCCGACTGCCCAATCTGCTCGTCAACGGAGCCACCGGCATTGCCGTGGGCATGGCCACCAACATTCCGCCGCACAACCTTTCGGAAGTTGTTGCAGCACTTAAACTTCTGATCAAGAGCCGGGAAACCTCGCTTGATGCCATCATGGATGTGCTGCCCGGGCCCGACTTCCCCACCGGCGGCATTCTGGTCGCTTCAAAGACAGAAATTGCCAATGTTTATGCCACGGGTTCAGGCTCGCTCAAGGTGCGCGGTACCTGGGAGAAAGACGCTCAGAAGCCAGCCATTGTCTGGGTCACAAGCATTCCCTACACCGTTCAGAAAGACCCGCTAGTCGAGAAAATCGGCGACCTGATCAGCCGTGGCCAGGTGCCGCAACTGGTGAATGTTAAAGACCTTTCGACCGAAGAAATTCGCATTCAGCTTGAGCTTGCCCCCGGCGCCACTGCCGAATCGGCCATGGCCTATCTCTATAAGAACACGCCACTTCAAACCACTTTTGGCGTGAACCTGACATGCCTTCTGCCGGCCGACGAAGCGGCCATTGCCGTGCCTGCCCGCCTTGACCTGCGCAGCATGCTCATTCAGTTCCTCGATTTCCGAATGGAAGTCGTCACCCGCCGGCTTGAGCACGAGAAGCGGAACCTCGAACGCAAAATCCATATTCTGGAAGGTTTTGCGATCCTTTTTGACAACCTTGACGAAGCCATTCGCATCATCCGCGACTCGGAAGGCAAGTCTGACGCCCTGCCCAAGTTGTGCGACCGCTTTCTGCTGACGGAAGTTCAGTCTGACGCGATACTTGAAACCAAACTTTATCGCCTTGGCAAGCTTGAGATTCTCGACATTCTGGCCGATCTTGACCAGGCCCGCGCCCGCCTGGCCGAACTTGAAGCCCTGCTGGCCGATACGCCTGCCCGCTGGAAGATTGTTGATGGCGAGCTTGGCGAACTGCTGAAACTTTATGCAGACGAGCGACGCACCCGCATCGACCATGAAGGCTCGGCGGTGCCGATTGAGTTTCGGCAGGAAGATTATATTGTTGATGAAGATGCCTGGGTAATTGTAAGCCGCGATGGCTGGGTCAAACGCCAGAAGACGTTCACCGACCTGGCCAGCATTCGCATGCGTGAAGACGACGCCATTGGCTGGGTGCTGCGTGCCACCGCCCGCCAGAGTGTCTCGTTCTTCACCAATCGTGGCATAGTCTATACCCTTCGTACGCATGAAATTATGATGACCACCGGGCATGGCGACCCGATCCGCAAATTTTTCAATTTTGGTGATGGCGAAACGATTGTCGGTGTGATATCAAACGACTCGCGATGCCTGCCGGCTCATGTCGAACCACCGCCAAAAATGCCCGATGAACCGGTTCTGGGCGATGGCAAGGGGCTTTTTGAACAGGCCGCTGCCGATTCGGGCCAGGCCTCGCAGGCCATGCTGGTGGAAGAGCTTCAGCCGGCCGGGGAAGAAGCCGACGATTCTGTGCCGCCGCCTTATGCTGTTGCCGTTTCTGCCGGGGGCAAGGTTGTCAGGTTCTCGATTGCAGCCTTCACGGTGCCATCGAACCGCAAGGGGCGGCAGTTCATGCGGCCTGACACAACCCATTTTGATCGCGATGAAATCATTGGGGTTCATCCTTCGGCCGGTCGCGAAAATCTTTGCCTGGCCACCCATCATGCCCGGGTGATCATCTTCCCCGTTTGGGAAATTCCTGTGGTTGCCGGCGCGGCCAAGGGTGTGCTGGCCATCAAGCTTGGTTACGACGACCGCGTGCTTGGCTTCGTTTTGTCTGACAAAAAACGTGACGGGCTGACGGTAAAAACAAGCCGGGGGGCCGAACAGGTGATCCGCTCTACCAAATTCCCGGTGGCCAGGCGTGGCGGTCGTGGCATGGTTGTACTGCAGCGGGGAACATTTGATTTGATCGTTACCGAACCGGTCGAACCTGTGCCTGCCGAAGAGAATCCGGCCGAGACCGAGAAATAAAAAAGGGACGCCGGTTTTGCCGGGCGTCCCTTTTGAAATGGATTTCTTCTACTGGCTTAGCAGGCGCGGCGAAGACGCTTGCGCAGCAGAACCAGCGAAATGCCGGCAGCAATCGAAATGATCGAAGATGGCTCGGGAACGACATTGGCCGTGCCGTTCATGATCACAACCAGGCCGCTTGGGTTGGTCAGGTCAGGCACAACGGCGTTGGTCACCTTGAACTGAAGCGTGTTGATACCGGCGATGAAGCCTGTATTCAGCGTGAACGACTTCAGTGTGGTGAAAGCAACCGAGCCGGTGATGGTGTTACCCATATCAGCACCGTTTAAGACAATGCCGAGCGAGGTGTCGTCCACCGTCCACTGGCCATTGATCACGGCCGAGGCAGGGTTGAACCCAGTCAGGTCGAATGTTGTCTGATAAATATACTCGCCAGTGGTGGTGGCAGAAGGCATGTTCACGACATTGGTCGTGGGACCAATCCAGCGGGCAGTCGCGCCGGGATTCACCCAGGCACCAATGATCGGCGACTGTGTGGTATCGGCAACAAATGTGTTACTGTTAAAACCTGACCCGGCTGGAAAAGCAACAAGCTGATAGTGAGTGTCAACAGCGCCAATGGCCAGTGGATTGCCAGAGGCGTCAACACCCGTGTTGAAAAGAGTTGGTATGACCCCGGCCGAGAGACCGGCAGGAATTGCGACAAGTGTCGCAGCAGCCATTAAAAGTGTTTGAAATGTACGTTTCATGGAACCCTGATGCACTGGGAGAAGGACTGACAAATCTGCCATGGAAACCTTTGTACGATATTCCAAACAAATATTAACAAATCAAATTCCGTTTAACCATAATCTGCGACAGGTTTTTCTTTGTAAATTTCCGGTCTGTATCAATAAAATGGCTTTAGTCTTGCCGAATAATTCGTAAAACTGGTTAAAAAAAGCGGATGTTAAGAATGATAATGAAAATCATGCGCTAACAAATTGAGCGCATGAAATTTCAGGAATAGATTTGTGTCATTATCAGCTCAGGCGATGTCTGATGGCAATCAGGATGAAAAGCCCGGCCAGTATCGATACGTAAGCTGAAGGTTCGGGAACGATTGGCAGAGGCGTGGCCGTGCTAGTCATGATCACCAGAAGCCCGGTCGGGTTCACAGCATCAGTCACTGGCAGGTTATTCACAATAAATTTGAGCGAATTGATACCGGGCAGGAAGCCGCTGGTGATCGAGAAAGGTTGAAGCGAGCTGAACTCTGTCACGCCATTACGGGCGAACCCGATCGGCACATCATTCAGAAGAATGCCGTCCGAAGTGTCATCAACGGCCCAAAGGCCGTTGATTTCTGCCGTGGCAGCTTCAAAACGATCGAGATTGAACTTGGTTTCGTAAATATATTGCCCAGTCGCCTTCAGCGTAGTCATTTTCGAAATGTCATTCGCAGGCCCGATCCACTGACCATTGGGGCTGTTCTTCACCCACGAACTGGCGCTGGGGGCATTGGTGTTCACCAGATAGGTTGCCTGATCAAAACCCGAACCCGGCGGCGAAGATATCAGCCGATAATGAAAATCAATGCTGTCGCCCGTCAACGGATTATAAAAGTCATTGATGCCTGTCGAATAAACTGAGGGGACAGTCGTGCCGGCATGTGTCAGGCCAATCATGGCCAGATTCGTGATGAAAATAGTAAACAGCTGAACAATTTGGTTCTTCACGATGCAATCCCCAGAGTATATTGATCAGTGGTGCGTTTACAGAAGGCAACGCGTGTTGATAAATATCACACCGTTATTAGGCGCGAAACGTGTTAAAGAATCAACAGTCAAGCTACAAAAAAACCAAAAAAT
>JBJTRR010000630.1:0-2514 GCA_046076185.1 bacterium
GAAACAAAAATAAATGGTGTCTACCTCAATCGTCTAGCCTCTCGTTCCCATTCCAAGAGACACAAGATATCACCCTCACGGACTGGTCCTTTCACATTACGAACAATCGAACGACCACCTGCATCATCGTCCATGAAATCAACACGAACTTGAGTGACATTTCCAGTATTGCCTGTTAGGCCCAATACTGGCACAGCTTTGACAGCCGACTGGATGGATGCCTTTCTGAACCGGTTGCAATTCAGCCGGCACCCTCTGCTGCCAAGCCGGTGGATGTCGTTTGCCGTGGTGAATCTGGGCACAGGTCAATATGCTACCGGATTGCAATATCTGGCTGTGACATTGACCAACGCCGCGATGGCATGGCTGACTGCGACATGGATTTCGCGAAAGTTGCTGCGTATTGCATTTTACAGAGCACAGGGCGAACGATCAGCCCGGCGGCGAAAAACTTCAAATGCAATCGACAATTTTTTCAATCGCATTTTCTGGTTTATTGATCCACGAGTCAGGCTTCTGATGATCAAAGATGCCCGCTGTTTTCTGCGTGACCCAGCGCAGTGGTCGCAATTCATCATCTTTTTTGGCCTGCTAGCTGCTTATTTCTGGAACATACGGAAATTTTCAAGCAACCTTGATAATCTCGTTTGGCGCAATCTGATTTCATTTCTGAATTTGTCAGTCACCGCCCTGCTGCTGGCCACGTTCACCAGCCGATTCATTTTTCCGATGATGTCGCTGGAGGGGAGAAATGCGTGGATGCTGAACCTTTTGCCAGTTCGACGCTCGCAGATTCTGTGGGGGAAATTTGCATTTTCCTTCAGCCTGTCGCTTTTTGCGAGCGAGTTGCTGCTGATCATTTCAGACTTGCAGCTTGGCGTTTATCCGGCGATTGTCATCAGTCATATGGTTCTAATACTGATGATCTGCGCAGGGCTTTCTGCGATTTCTGTAGGGCTTGGTGCCAAGTTGCCGAATTATCGCGAGACCGATCCTTCCAAAATCGCGGCGGGTTTCGGCGGAACGCTGAATCTGGTGGTCAGCCTGATATTCCTGCTGATAACCATCGGCGCAGTTTCGCTGCCCTGCCACCTTTATTTTATTGGAATTCAATCGGCAGAGGGATTTCGAAATTTCAGCCTGAAATGGTCAGGCGACCAGTTTCAGTTCTGGCTTGGCATAGCCATGTTTTTCAGCATAGTGACTGGCATAATTGCTGTGCTGGTGCCCATTCATATTGGGCTCAGACAACTGGCCGATCAGGAATTCTGAAATACAACCCGTTTATCATTGATAATTCATGACTTCGGATTTAATTATTAACGGCTGGTGCAGGTGCAGGCGTTGCCAGTGTTGCGGGCGCCGCCTGAACATCAGTGGTCGCTGCATCGGCAATTGCCCGGGATGCCGAGGTGGAAGTGGTTTTCATTTCATTTAAACTCAGCTGGCCTTTTATATCGGGGGAGGTGAGTGTATCCTGCAAGCGGCTGAGATTATCGGGGATGAGCCGTTCGGAAAAGCCTGCCACAACAGACCAGATCAATATTTTGGCGATCATAATTCCGCTGAGATTCTGGAGGTTGAGCAGAAAAACAAACGCGCCGGCCAATCCATCAGGCACATTGGTTTTGTCATAGGGGAACATTTCTCCCTGAATGTAGCCGGCCAGAAAAAAGAGGTTGATAATTACGGCAAACAGGCCTGAAATGATAATTCCAAATGTAATTGCAAACAGGCCACAATTTAATTTCATGGCATTTTGAACAGAATCGCCGTCGTTTGATAGCGTCTGTGCTCGCTGTGTCACGCTGATAAACGCACCAAGGCTGCCCATGAAGGGAACGACCATGGCCGCCAGGGGAATCATTTGATTATTTGTATAATGTAGCAGCAGATTCAGCAATAACAGCAGTAAAAATATACCGCCATAAACCGAGATGACCGTAAAAAGGCTGAACCGCAGAAGCGAGCTGCGAGCCCCGTCGCGCACAGGGGCATTGGTGTAAATATCCTGAATATGGTCGAGCATGAAGCAGAGTTCGCTGCGGCGATCAACAATGCCTGCGGGCGTATCGAGTTTGTCAGACGTAAAGGTCTTTTTCACATCGTCAAAGATTTTCTGGCCGACGATATTGCGATAGTGGGCTTCAATGAGCAATGATTTCAGGCTCAATTCCACAGGCGGAAGGAAACGGATAAGACATTTTTCAAGCAGTAGAAGATCACGAACGGTGGGCTGTTTGACAAGGCCCAGGTTTTCTGGGTCAACATATTCCCGTTTCATTTCATTCAGTTTTTTGTAATAAAGCGGTTTCAAAACGTCGAGATCATTTTTTTCACTGTCTTTGTCAGAAATATTCAGTAAATCAATTTCATTCATCAGGGTTGAAAATTTATTGGAAACCCAGCGGTCGTAATCAACCAGCTTCCAGTCGTAATAAAGAGCAAACCTGCGACAAAACCAGGCTCTAAGCGAATTATCATGACTATGATCAGGAGGCAAGAGGCCCGTTG
>JBJTRR010000631.1:0-3083 GCA_046076185.1 bacterium
CTGACATCTTCAGGCATTTTCGGCCTGATGGATGCGATTGATGCCTTTGATCTTTCGCGAGGGGTCAAGTTCGAAACCTATTGCGTGCCGCGAATTCGCGGGGCCATGCTTGACGAACTTCGAATGATGGACTGGGTTCCACGCCTGGTGCGCAGCAAGCATTCGAAGATGGAAGAGGCCAGAAAGGCCCTGGAAGTTGAGCTGGGTCGCCCGGCGACGAACGAAGATATTGCCAAAAAGCTGGGCGTGAGCCAGCAGGAATTTGAGAAGCTGGCTGCCGAGTCAAATGCCATCGGGCTGGTAAGCCTGAATAAGAAATGGTATGAGACCGACAGCTCGAAAGATGTTCGCGAGATCGACATTCTCGAGGACAAAAAGGGCGAAGACCCGACCAACCGGCTTCAGCGAAAAGACCTGATGCGCATGGTCACCAAGGGCCTGAACCGCAACGAACGCCTCATCATCATTCTTTATTACTATGAAGAACTGACGATGAAGGAGATCGGCGCCACGCTCGACCTTTCCGAATCTCGCGTCAGCCAGATGCACAGCTCGATCATCGAACGGCTCAAGGGCCAGCTCGACGGTCGCCGCATGGAATTCGGCACCTGATTCTCATCGCACTCATTCCATTAAACTAAACAAAACCGCCTTTTCAGGCGGTTTTTTTGTTTTCCGACAACTTTCGGCCTGGCTCTCACACCTTATTTCAAACCACTGAGATACGAAACAATTTGCCGGAATTCGCCCAGCGTCATCCGGTCAACCAGCCCCGGCAGCATGATCGAACCAGCCTGCGGCGAGCGGGCGACAACATCAGCCGAATGAAATGTCTCTGTCGATCCATCGGCCCGGCCAATCGTGATCTTGCCAATATTCTCCTCAACAATCATGCCCTCGGCCGTTCGGCCATCCTTCAGTTCCAGCACCCACGGGGCATATTGCGGCGAAACTTCAGCCGCCGGGCTTAAAACCGACTGAATCATCGTTTCCGCCGTTCGGCCAGCGGCATAAGTTGTCAGATCAGGGCCAACCAGCCCGCCCGAGCCCTGCACCTTATGACAACTCACACACCCTGGCCCCTGGCTGTGGGCAAAAACCCGCCGACCCGCTTCGGCATCGGCCGGGGCTGTCAGGGTGCGCACCCAGGCCTTCAAGTCTTTTGGCCTGTCAGGCAGGGCCGCAAGCACGTCGTCGGGCAATGTCTCAAGCCCAATCGCCACGCGGGCCTGGTCGGCCCATTCACCGGCATCATCCGCCTTCAGCCGAACGGCCGATTTGGCTCGATCAAGCAGGGCCTTGCGGGCCGCGTCGTTTCCGGCACGAATTGACCCACGAAGGCTGCGTGAAGCGGCCAATTGCACATCAGGCGTGCCTTTTACAAGTGCAGTGATCAGCTTCGCCTGTGTCTGCATGCCCCGGTCGCCAGGCATGGCGGCCCAGGTGCCAAGCTCGTCGGCCCACTCGGCCTGGGGCTGTTTATCCCACTCGTCAAACACAAGTTTGACGGATGTAGCAGAGATTTCTTTAAGCTGAACAAGCCGGCTGATCAGCTTCTGCCGCATCTCGCCCTGTGCCTGGTTCAGCAGTTCCAGAATCCGCTTTTCTGTCAGCTCGGGGGCACCGGTTGGCAGGCTTTTCAGCACCGCCAGCCGCAGCCCGGCCGGCCAGCGGGGGCTAAGGTAATCAACGGCATCAGGCCCCAGGCCACGTTTTTCCCAGTCGGCCGGTTTTTTGCCTTCAAGCTGCCATTTCGCGGCGGAAAGTGTGGTGATCAGCAGCAAGTCAACACCGGGGCCATCAAGGGCCCTGTCCAGATCAGGCAAGAGCGTTCGCAGGCCTTCTTCGGCAATCCAGCGCAGGGCCTCGCGCCGAATCAGCGGGCTGTCGTCATTCAGCACATGGGCCGCCCATTCGGCCTTTTTCGGCTCCGACATCCGTGCGGCCGAAAGAATCATCATTTTTTCGGTGGTCGTGGTGGCAGCATTCCACGAATCTTCAATGCGGCCTTCATGCTGCGGATGTGCCGCCATAAAGCGGATCAGCCCACGCCTGATAAACGGATCAAGCCAAGCCTTCTGCATATCGGCGGCAGTGGGCCACTGCAACTCTTCGCCCGTGTGGCTCGTCCAGTAATCAAGCACCGCCAGCGGAAAACAGGGTTCGTAATCGGCCTTCGGGCCGGCTGAGACCATCGGGTCGGCAGGGTCTCGCCAGGCTTCCTGCAGGGCCTGCTGCCACGCCGGCATGTTGGGAATTTTGATTTCATTCGACTGAAATTGCGGCGAAACTCTGGCCACTTCCACCGCAGCCGTAGAGAGCACCGTACGAAATTTCAATAATTCGCCAAGGTCGGCGGCATTCAGGCCGCCCTTGTCAGGTGCCAGCCGGGACAGTGCCCAAAGTGATTCAATCCGGGCCCGAACTGGCTTGGTGTCGTCCTTCAGCAACTGTCGCAGGTGTACCCGCCCATGCTCGGTTGAAGCGGTTTTTCGTGCAGCGGCCCGGCGCACGGCAATATCGGCATCAGCCAAATGCAATTCCGGCTGATTGCCCGATTCCATTTCCTTCAGTTTCAATTGTCGGGGGTTGCCGGCCGGTGCGTTTTTGGCCTGAATTTTCCAGATTCGCCCTTTGCCATGAATGGTGTAATCTCGCAAGACCCAGTCCGTCAGGTAAATCGCCCCATCAGGCCCCACGGCCACGCCCACTGGCCTGAAATTCGCCCCGCCAACAATCATCGGCTTCAGTCGGCTTTGCAGGCCTGCACCCCTGGGCTGAAGCTCAAAAAGATCAAGCCGGTGGTCGCCCCAGGTTGTCGCCAGCAGCTTGCCGCGATATTCCGCCGGCAATGATGCCCCCTCATAAGCCACCACACCTGAAGGAGCCTCGCCGGTTCCGGCTGTCATGGGCAAGGTGTCGTCAAGCTCGCCATTCCAGGCCGAGAATGGGTGAGTTCCCCGCCTGCCATTACGAAACCGGTAGCCATAATCGCCGCCCGGCACAATGTGAATCAGCCGGCAGGGCGGGCGACTGTCAGGGTCGTTATCCACCGTGAAAAGCCGCCCAAAGGCATCAAAACC
>JBJTRR010000632.1:0-2122 GCA_046076185.1 bacterium
AATCACCACATCCTGGGCCAGTTCCACAATATCTCGAAACGAAAAATCGTCGTTCATGCCCGTGGCAGCCCTCAAATTGCTTCTATTCCGACTTTCAGGCAACACAATTCCTCACATTCTGCCAATATCTTGAGTGGAACTTGCTATAATTATACGCCTGACTCTTTTTGGAAGACGCTTTTGATGGAAGCCCCCAAGCCATGAGCCGAAATATCGCGACCACCGGCGCGCTGGTGCGTGAAATACAGAACTCAGCAAATCGCATGAAAAAAGTGCGCCGGATGCTCACAGAACTTCGCGGTTCGCAGGCCCGCGAAACCGACTGGCAGAAGTCGGCCGACATGGCGATTGAGGCCGTGGCCGAATCAGCCGCCGTGGCCGCCGCCCTGACACCCGCCCTGGCCGACCCAGAGGTGATGCTGAAAGTTGTGCAAATGCAGCGATTTGCCACCGGCCTGCTCGTCAGGGCCCGTCGTGTGCGGGCCGCACTTGCCCGCCCCGGTGGCGTTGCCGAACTCTCGTCTTCCGCCGGTGTGGAAACTGACGACGACTGGGCCGGCGAAGAATAATGACCCGCCCCAACACGCAAAAACGCAGCCCGGCTGACCTTCCCGACCGCCCGCTTGACGAACCTGCCGATGAAATCGGTGCCGTTCGCCTGACCGGCCGCCACAGCCCGGCCATTATCTACGACAAAATGGTTGACAAGGTCATCGGCCGCCGCCCACGCGATGGCGACCTTGTCCAGATTCTTGACGGCGAGGAAAAGCCCATCGGCTGGGGCCTTTACAATAGTCGATCCGGCATTCGTGTCCGCCGCCTTACCCGCCAGGCCACCGCGCCCGGCAAAGACTGGTGGGCCGCCCGCCTGGCTGATGCCGCCATATTTCGTCAATCGACAATTGCCAGTGTGCTTGAAGGCAAAACCCAGGTTGGTAATAAAATCTATGGCCCGGCTTATCGTGCCATTCATGCCGAAGGCGACGGCCTGCCCGGCCTGGTGGTTGACCGCTTCGACCAGACCCTTTCTGTGGAATGCTTCAGCCTTGGCGTGTTTCATCGTGTCGGCCCCCTGATTGAAATTCTTCAGCAGCAGCTTGGCACAAAGCACTGGATTGTCAGGTTCGATGAACGGGCCGCCCGGGCCGAGGGCTCGCACCCGCAGGAATTTCGCTCGGAAATTTGCCCGGACAGGGCCATGATTCAGGAAGATGGCGTGCTTTTCTTGGTTGACTTTGAAACCGGCCACAAAACCGGCTTCTTCTGCGACCAGCGTGAAAACCGCCGACATCTGCTGGATGTTGCCGCCGATAAAACCATGCTCGATCTTTGCTGCTATACCGGCGGCTTTGGCCTGGTGGGCGGCCGCCGGGCAAAACATGTTACACTTGTCGATCTCGACGAAAAGGCACTGGCTGTGGCTGAGGAAAATGCCCGGCTGAACCAGTATTTCGGGGCAAAAGCCCGCTACCGGTTTATTCAGTGCGACGCCTTTAACTACATGCGTCAGGTAGAGGCCATCAACCAGCATTTTGATGTGGTTGTGCTCGACCCGCCCAAGCTCATCGCCAATCGCAGCGAATTTGAGGAAGGCCGCCGCCGCTATTCCGACCTCAACACGCTGGCCATGGGGCTGGTCGCCCCCGGCGGTATGCTCGTCACCAATTCCTGCTCGGGCCTGATGGGGCAGGAGGAGTTTCTGAAGGTGCTGAAAGTGGCCTCGTGGCGAAGCGGCCACGAATTCCGCGTAGAACGTGTCACCGGCGCAGCCGTTGATCATCCTGTGCGTGTCGATGTGCCTGAATCGTCATACCTCAAAGCAGTCTGGCTGCGGCGGACAACTGTCGATTCATGAGAATTTCATGAATATTGACCCGCATGCTTGAATCTGGCGATTCCAGCCATTACCATGACGTAAACCCGATTCGCCCTAACTCTGGATCAAGAGCGTGCCAAGCCTTACTGTTGAAAACTACGTCAAAGGCATCTATTTCATCGCGGCCGCCAGCGGCCAGCCGATTACTGATGCCATGGTTTCAACTGGCGAAATCTCGCGGGAACTGGGCGTTTCGCCAGGTTCTGTCACCGGCATGCTCAAGTCGCTCACTGAAGACGGCCTGAC
>JBJTRR010000633.1:0-1722 GCA_046076185.1 bacterium
TCAGCCATAATTCGCACACCGCTGTGGTGCCTCAGGGCGGCCAAAGCCGCATTATCGCCCGGGGCTATGGGCTGTTCAGCAACTAGAATCCCGATTTTCTTTAGGCGATTGAGAGCAAGTCGGGCTGTGGCAAAGCTCCAGCCGCAGTTGGAATCGATGGTTATCGGCAAATCAGGCCCTGCCACTTCTCGAACGGCTGCCACCCTGGCCACGTCTGATTCAAGATCAATTCCTGTTTTGACCTTCAGCGTTTTGACACCCTCTGACAGAAATTCCTCTGCCAACTTTCTTACATGTGCCAGATCAAAGGCCCCGATAACCATTTTGGTCGGGATAACGTCGCGTACCTTACCACCCAAAAGCTGATAAACCGGCACGCCAGCCGCCTTGCCGGCAATATCCCAAAGGGCCATTTCCACAGCCGCTTTTGTGAATGGATTCAGCTTGATGACGCGATCCATACGAGATCTTGCCAGGTTTACGGCTGTAGGATCAAATCCAGCCAGGGCTGGCCCGATGATTTCGCGAATGGCATAGAGACAACTGCCTGGCGTTTCGCCACTCCATCGTGGCGCCAGAGTGGCTTCGCCAAGGCCTATGATGCCGCTGTCGGTATGCAATTTCACAATGACATATTTTGATGTGACATGGGCCCCATGGGCAGTCAGCGTGTTGCGATCCTTACGCAAGGGCACTTCAACAGGAATTGCCTCGATTGCAGTAATCTTCATATGTAGATTTCCTTGTTTTCCTCTAATCGCCGCTGCCTATGGCGGGTTTATCGGGGTTGAGCACAAAGCACGATATCGCAGCAGCCAGTTGAACGATCGCCACAAGCCAGAGAAACTGGTTCCAGTTGCCGCCGCTTTCCGCAAGTTTTTTAAACATGTCGCCCACCACTTTTGGGCTCAGCCACGCACCAACATTTCCGGCCATATTCATGATGGCAAATGCCAGGGCCGTGTGGCCTGAAGCCAGGTCGATAGTGCATGACCATTTGCCGGTTTTGCCCAGGCCGGTAAAGAACATTCCAGCAGAGACAAGCACGATGGCCGGCAGCGGATTTGAAAAAAGTCCGGCGGCAGCCGTAAGAATACTACAGATGCCAAGAGTCAAGGCAGGCATCAGTGAACGGCTTTTCCATTTTCTGCCGGTCTGGCGATAAATTCGGTCGATCAATAGTCCGCCAAGGATGCTGCCGACAACCTCCATAAAGAGATTCACCGTGGCGGCATCGCCGGCCCGGGTCACTGTCAGCCCACGTCCTTTTTCAAGGTAAGAGGGGTACCAGGTGATGAAAAGTGCATACGAAAACGACTGAAAAAATGTCTGGGCACAAAGGGCCCACATGCCTGGCGAAAGGGCAAGTGCCTTTATCGCCTGATTTGTCGATATGCTGTTATGAATATGTGTTGAAGCAATATTCTGCGAGTGTGCTTCTATCAGCTCCATTTCCTGTGCATTAACATGCCGGTGTTGTCTGGGCGAATTGCGAAACCAGACGATGAACCACAGCGACCACGCCGCACCAAGGGCGGAATAAATGAGAAACGTGTCGCGCCAGCCGAATTGTTTCATCAGCCGGGTTGTCATAGCCGTGGCCAGCAAGGCACCGACAGACATGCAGGCCGTGATGATCGAGCTGGCAAACCCACGTCGATCCACCGGGAACCATTCCCGGATCGCCATGATGACAACCGGAAAAAAGCCGGCCTGGGCCAG
>JBJTRR010000634.1:0-5182 GCA_046076185.1 bacterium
AATCTCTGCGTGCCATTCCTAATAGTATGCGACATGCTGCACTTGCCCTAGGTGCTTCAAGGTGGCAGATGATTAGAGATCATCTGCTTCCGGCTGCTTTGCCTGGCATTTTGACCGGCTCAATTCTGGGTGTTTCGCGTGCCATTGGCGAAACGGCACCTCTTTTAATGGTTGGTGCTGCAGCAAGCCTTTTGAAGCCTCCGAGAGGCCTGTTATCCCGTTACACTGCATTACCTGTCGAGATCTATTTTAATGCCAAGGAACCTGACCCTGCCTACTCCACAGTGGCGGCCGGCGGGATACTGATATTGCTGTCGATGCTGCTTTGCATGAATTTCATTGCAATTGTAATTCGAAATCGTAAATCTGCAAAAAATACCGGATCAGGCCCCAGAACAGCCAGAAACTAACCCTGATTCGAGCAAATGGAGGATTATTGAATGCCGATTAACAACCCCAAAACGATCCTGAGTACCGAGTCTTTAACAGTACATTACGGCGACCATTTGGCTCTGCATGACATAAATCTCAATATTTCTGAAAATTCGATTACTGCCATGATTGGTCCTTCGGGATGTGGTAAAAGTACACTTTTGCGATGCTTTAACCGGATGAATGACCTTGTGCCGGGTATCCGAGTTCAGGGTCGTATTATGCTTGATGATTTGGATATTTTGGATAACCATGTTGATGTAGTCTCGCTTCGACGTCGGGTAGGTATGGTTTTCCAGAAGCCAAACCCTTTCCCAAAAAGCATCTACCAGAATGTGGCATGGGGTGCCAGGATTAATGGTTACTCCGGTGATATGGATGCACTGGTGGAGCGATGCCTGCGACAGGCTTCACTTTGGGATGAAGTGAAAGATAAATTGTCAAAATCAGGCGAGAGACTCTCAGGCGGTCAGCAGCAAAGGCTTTGTATTGCCAGGACACTGGCGGTTGAGCCAGAAATTATTTTGATGGATGAACCTTGTTCGGCCCTTGACCCGATTTCAACCGGGGCGGTTGAGGAGTTGATGGAACAATTGAAAGCTGCTTATACGATTGTAATTGTTACACACAATATGCAACAGGCGAAGCGAGTCAGCGACATGACGGCTTTCCTGATGCTTGATACGCAAGCTTTTCCTGGCCGGCGTGTGGGTGTTATTGCAGAGTTCAGCACAACTGACAAGCTTTTCACCAATCCATCAGACCCACGCACCGAAGCCTATATCACGGGTCGAATTGGCTGATTTAATTGGTTTTTCAATTGAAACATCGACTCGGAAGAATCAATGATTTGATTCATTTGAGAGGTGACCACCTACCATGGCATCAATCTTCGGATTCTTGACAGAGAGACGGAAACCGTTCTTTTTCAGCCACCCCATTATCGAGTCGAGAATTTCATAAAAGACCGGTGTTACGATGAGAGCCAGGAGAAGCGAGAGCGCTTGCCCGCCAATGATAACTTTGGCCATGCTGGCCCGACTGCCTGCGCCAGGGCCCTTGCCAAATGCGATTGGGAGCATTGCAGCGACTAGCATGACGGTTGTCATAAGAATTGGGCGAAGTCGGGTTCGATTCGCCTGTAACACAGCATCACGGCGGCCAAGGCCTGATGCACGTAATTGATTTGCCGAATCGATCTGCAGAATACCATTCTTTTTGACGATTCCGATGAGCATGAAGAGACCGAAGAGGCCATAAAGATCCATATTCGTTCGCCAGAGAACCATCGAAAGCATACCGAACGGGATGGTTACTGGCAGAGCCATAAGGATGGAGACAGGCAGAGTCCAGCTCTCGAACTGGGCAGCGAGAACCAGATACATAAATATCACCGAAATTGCGATGGCCTGAACCATATAGAAGAGAGTTTCTTTCATGGTATCGGCCTGGCCAGTGAGTTTCACGCCATAGGCTGAGGGCATGTTCATGGCCTTGAGGGCGTCTTCCGAGCGGCTAGTAGCTTGCGAGAGCGAAATGGTGTCGGGGTTCCCGAGTACAGTCACGATGCGCTGGCGGTCGAGACGTTCGATCTCTGTAGGACCGGTTTTCTGGTCGAGCCGGGCCAGACTTGAAAGCTTGACCAGACCGGCTTTGGGCGAAGGTAGAGTCATCTTGTAGAGATCTTCCTGAGACCGGCGGTCTCGCTGGTCGGCCCTGAGCCAGACATCATACTGTTCAGTACCATCCTTGAAATTGGTGATGGGAAGCCCGCCGACAAGTACGCGAAGGGAATCGGCTATGGTCGCAACAGGGATACCGAGATCACTGGCTTTTTCTCGGTCAATGGCGACCTGAAATTCTGGCTTTCGAAGGGCGAGCGTGGTATCAAGATCAGTCATGCCGCCCTGATCCTTCAGGGTCATCATCAGGTCAGTAGCGTGTTTTTCAAGCTGGTTGATGTCGGGACCACCAATATTGATCTGGAATGTCTGGGCGCGGCGGCCACCCTGAAAGGCTGAGACGTCGTTGACACCGCTGCGGAGATCAGGGTAATCCAGAAGGATTTCTCGGGCATCGGCCTGAAGGTCAAACTGAGTAGTTTTCGATGTGCGTTCTTCGAGTTCCGTCATTCTGACATAGATCGAAGCCCTGGTAACATCGCCCTGCCCTTTGACAGCTCTGGAGGTATTTGTGACGCCAACAGTTGAAAAGATATTCCGAACTTCCGGCAATTTTCGTAGCTTGACTTCAAGGTCGCGAACAATTTCGTCGGTTCTCTGAAGCGTATAGCCTTCCGGGGTTGTTATGGAAATTTCGAATTCGCTTTGGTCGTCGCGGGGAATCAGAGCAAAACCCATGATACCGCCGATGGGAACGGTAGAGGCGATTACGGCAATTGTCAGAAGAATGATGATAAACTTGTGTCGTAGCGACCAGCCGAGTAAAGCAACATAACTGCCTTCTACAATTCGCCAGAGGAAACCCGACTTGCTTCCTGCGTGGCCGTGGCCATCACCTTCAAGTTTAAGGAATCGGCTGCAAAGCATGGGCGTGAGGGTGAAACTGACAAAGAGGCTCATCGCGATGGCGAAGGCAACCGTGAGCCCGAAGCTCGAGAAGAATCGGCCGACAATGCCGCCCATGAAGCCAATGGGCACGAATATGACAATGAGTGAAAGGCTAGTGGCCAGAACGGCGAGAGCGATTTCCTTGGTGCCAATGATCGAGGCAGTCAGGCCATCCATACCGTCTTCTTCCATATGACGGAAGATGTTTTCGTGAACCACAACGGCGTCGTCAATCACAATGCCGATGGCGAGGATCAGACCAAGCATGGTGATGTTGTCGATGGTATAACCCATCAGCGACATAAACATGAAGGTGGGCACAATCGAAGTGGGAATAGCCAGCGTTGCGATGATAGTGGTTCGCCAGTCACGGATAAACAGAAGAATGGTGGCCGAGACAAGAACGGCGGCCAAGACAAGGTGAAACTTGACTTCTTCGATCGACTTAACGATGAACCGACTCTGGTCGCGGATGATTTCAACGCGAATATCGTCGGGCAAAGACGTCTTGATCTGGTCGAGCCTGCTTTTGAGTTTTTCCACGACCTTGACGGTGTTTGTTCCCGACTGTTTCTGGATGACCAGGCTAACGGCCGTCTGTCCATCGAGACGGGTCAGCGAGCGAGGCTCTTCAAACGAATCCTCAGCTCTGCCTACATCTTTGATTCGGATGGGATAGCCGTCACGATTAGTGATAATCAGATTCCCAAATTCTTCAGCGGTATTGAGCCTGCCGAGTGTTCGCAGAACAACTTCCCGGGCTCCCTGGTCGATCCGCCCGCCGGGCACTTCCAGATTTTGGGAAACAAGTGCCGAACGAACGTCTTCGACAGAAAGTTCGTGCCCGGCAAGTCGTTCGATATCTACAACAATATTTATGGCCCGGGTTTGCCCGCCTGTTATAGAGATATTGCCGACGCCGTCGATTGTTTCCAGACGTTCTTTGAGTTGGCGACGAGCAATTTCCGTAACTTCACGAATATCACGGCGGCCAGAAACGACAAGAGTCAGGACAGGGATCGAGCCGGTCTCAAATTTGTCGATAATAGGGGTTTCTGTTTCGGTGGGCAGAGTCTGAAGAATGGTGCTGACCTTGTCGCGTACTTCCTGTACGCCGATATCACCATTTTTTGAAAGAACGAATTGAACGGTGACGACGGAGACACCCTCGTTACTGATGGATCGCAGTTCCTGAATACCGGAAACGGTATTGATGATATCTTCAAGTGGTTTGGTAACAGTGGTTTCAATCTCTTCAACACTGGCGCCAGGCAGAACGGTAGTGACAGTGCAGACGGGAAAGTCAACATTGGGAAACTGATCAACACCCAGCGAAAAATAGGAGAAAATGCCCAGCACTACTGGCACGAGCATCAGCACCCAGGTGAAAACAGGGCGGCGGATACAGATCTCCGAAATTGTCACGAATCAGGCTCCGAAAGATGTTGTTTTATTTGGGATCTATGCAAAACGATATTCAACAAATAGCGGGGCATATTAACCGGCCTGTTTCGGCTGTGATGCCTGTGTAGATTTTGTTGCCGTATCTTTAGCCGGCACAGCGTCTTTGGCCGCTGACTGACCATCATCCGTGAGTTCCTCAAGGGTTTTAATTCGCACGGGCGAACCATCAGCAAGCTGGCTCTGACCACTGGTCACAACATCTCCACCACGAGGCAGATCGCCGACAACTTCGATCCAGTCAACCCCTTCGGTATCGGTGGCTACCTTGATTTCGCGGGCGGCTTTTTTTGTAGGCGATTTTTCGTCGTCAACAACCAGAAATACTTTTGTCACACCTACAGTTCGCACCAAGGCTTCAATAGGTACGACAATCCCAGAGCTTTTGCGATCTATCATAACATCAGCTTTGGCAAATCCACCAGGATGAAGCTCGTTTTGAAGGTTCGGAATGGTGGCTTCAAGTTGAAAAGTGCGTGTGACAGGGTCAACCGAAGGGTTCACACGAGTGACCTTTCCTTTGAAGTTTCGACCTTCAATTGATGAAACCTCGAGAGTGACCTCCTGCCCGACCTGTAACTGGTTGGAGTATCTTTCAGGCACTTTCGCAAGATATTTCAGGGGGTTTTCGATGACAAGTTCGGCAACTGGCTCGCCGTCGCGGATAAATTGCCCTTCCGAGACCATTCTTTTGGTGATGGCATATTGAAATTCAGTGC
>JBJTRR010000635.1:0-6348 GCA_046076185.1 bacterium
GCCGGTGTCAATGAACTGCTGCAAAACCCTGAAAAAGCCGCTTTTCTTGCGTCGCACACGCGTGGGGTGGCCATGAATTATTTTGCCATGTCGCGAAACATCCAGAGATATATGGACGTTTATGCGTCGGCAATTGCCAGGGGCAATCGCTGAGCTCTCAAATACAATCAAAATGCAATTCTCTTGCGGAGCCTTAACCCCCAATGTCTGAAAAACACCTGCAAATCCACTTCCTGCGTCATGGGCAGACAGCCCTTTCCCGCGACAACATGTTCTGCGGCTCGGGCACTGATGTCCCTCTCACCGAACTTGGCCAGCAAATGGCCCGGCAATTTGCTGAAGTCTATGGCTCAAAATCTTGGCAGGCGATTTATTGCAGCCCGCAGACCCGCGCTGTGCAGACAGCCAGCTATCTGGCCACAGCCACAGGCCAGGAAATCATAATCCGTGAAGCCCTTCGTGAAATTGCCTATGGCGACTGGGAAGGCAAAACCACCGAAGAAGTGGACAATCAATTTCACGATGATTATGTGAAATGGACAGCCGACCCAGCCTGGAATCGCCCCACGGGCGGCGGCGAACTGGCCGTTGAAATTTCAGACCGCGTAATGGGCGTGATTCAGGAAATCCGCTCGAGCTACGACAGCGGTAATGTGCTGGTGGTCGCCCACAAGGCCACCATTCGCGTCGCCCTTTGCCAGCTTCTGGGCATTGATGTCGGCCGCTTCCGGTTTCGCCTGGCCTGTTCCGTGGCCGGCGTGAGTATTGTGGAATTTGGAGACCACGGGCCTTATCTGAAAGTGCTTTCCGAGCGATCACATCTGTCAGATGACTTGCGCAACCTGCCGGGAACGTAACCGGCTGAAAAATCGCGATTCTGGCTGAATCGTATGAAATTTCGCGTAAATCAGATAACGGGCCTGATGTGCCGACATCATAAATCATTGATGGCCTTCACTTGCCGGCACTGATCGAAATTTGACCTCCCGTTCCGATTCTCTTAGAATAATAATGCAAGTCTCCTCGCAATTTTTCGAAACTGGCGAACCCATGGCAACGGTTACAGCTGAATCTCAATCGGCCAGCCTTTTCGACAGCATCCCTTTCGATTTGACAGTTGAAATCTATGAAAGAATGATCGAAGCGGGTCTGATTCCGCCCGATCGACGATTGTATTTGCAAAGCGGAAGATTATTTGAAAAAATGGCCAAAACCAAGGCACATGGTTCGGTGGGTGCCGGTCTCAATATGGCGTTGTCAAAAAGTCTGCCCGCCGGGTGGAGCATCTGGCCTGAAAGCACATTATTAATAGACTCGCACAATGCCCCACTGCCTGATTTTTCCGTCTTAAAATCAGGAGACATGTTAGGCAAAGCCTCGCCTGATCGCTTTCCTGGCCCGCAGGATGTCGGAATGCTTGTTGAAATCGCAGTGACAAGCCTCGCAAGCGATCTTACATCAGTTTTAGAACTTTACGCCCGTGCCCTGATTCCAGTTTATTGGGTTGTGGACGTGCCTGGAATGCGTATTCTTGTCTTTTCTGAACCCCGCCTTGTTGAAGGAAGAGGCGAATTTGCCCGACGCGATATCTTCCTGCCCGGCCAACTTATCCCGTTAATTCTTGAAGGCCATGAATTGGCAAAAATCCCATTTGACGATATCTTACGCTCGTAATAATTTTAAGCCTGTTTTCGCTGCCCTGCTCTGATCCCTCATTCAATCTCACTTCGTCAAAATCTCGCATGCACCAGGCAGGCAGCGCACTGTCCACGGGCGGCCGGGTTCAACAAATCCCGCCGGGTCGCCGTCCATCTGCACCGGCACCGGCCTTTCCATCGCTTCCACCTTCAATTCACGCATCTTGCCAAAGGCAACGCTCCGAAGCCTCGGGTGCAGCCCCATCACCACTGTGGCAAAATAAATTCCCGCCTGCACCGAACCGCTTCGCGAAAAGCAGACACTGTCCAGATAACCATCGCTGGCACTGGCCTGGGGCGTGAATTTCAATCCCAGCGCATAACAGTCCATATTAAATAAAATACATGTCGATCCAATCTGCTCAATTGTATTTCCATCGACATCAGTAAATTGCAATTTCAGTGGCCCGAACGGGTAATACATCGCTTCATGGGCCAGCGGCATCACATAATCCCACCGCGAGGTTGGCCGGGCCCGCCCGCTGCCCGCCGTCCGGCGGGAATGGTGCCGGTTCACCACCGCTGCGTCAAAACCAAAACCAAGCATCAGCAGGTATCGTGTCTGAACCAGCCCCTGCGGCCCTTCATACGCAAATTCCCCCAGATCCATCCGGCTGGCCGGCGCTGTAAGCATCCAGTCAACCATCTCATCAATGTTGAGCTGGGGCTGCATTGACTTCGCAAAGACATTTTCTGTGCCCGACGGTACATTAACGAAGGGAACTTCCGGCTTTTCATTAATCAGCGCGTTTATCGTGCCATCGCCGCCTATCGCCACCAGTATTTTTCTGGCTTCGGGCCGCCTTCTGGCGGTTTCAACCAAAGTCCGCCGGCTTTCGACAGATAACGCCCGCTCAACCACCACGCCCCGCGAGGCCAGCTTTTCTTCCAGCATTTCCACATTTTTCAGGCCACGCCCCCTGCCTGAAACCGGATTGGCAATGAGGCCGACCCATGCCGATTTTTCCTCAACCTGAGTCATGCTCATCAAGCCCGAAGATCGTATGTCATCTGTTTCAATTACATCCTGAGTTATAAATTAAATTGTAAAAAAATACCCGGACGCATTGCCCGGGTATTTTCAAGAAATCTGGGAATTTCTACCAATCAGCGGCCGGTAATCAGCGAACTGCCCGGCGAAACATCGCGAATCGATTCGCCCTGAACCTTTGAAGAAAGGCTTCGGTTTGCTTCGCTCAAATCCTGAAAATTTTTGCGCAGATCGGCCAGCTTTTGCAGAAGGCTGGCGTTGGTCACCTTCGATGCGTCAACTGCCTTGTTCGTCGCAGCCAGTTTGACCTTGTCGTCCGCAACTTCCTTCTTGCGAACATCAATATGTTTTTCGGTATCGGCACGGGCCTGATTGAGCTGGTTAAACAACCCTTCAAGTCGCGACAGATTCTCGGTTATCTCGGCCAGATTCTTCTCGCCGTCATTATATTCCAGACGCAATATCGTCCGGCCGTCGTCGTTGACCATGTGCGAGGTCTCAACCGTGTCCTCAAGCTTTCGCAGCTTGACAACCGCCTCGTCCACTTCCTTCTGAAGGGCCTCCAGCGCGGCATCGCCCTTCTTCACGGCGTCGCCATAGTTCCAGTTGAGACGGGCAACCATCGACATCAGCCCAAGCCAGCCGACCGTCAACAACGAGACCAGCACCACCATCACTTTGCCACCGGTGCTCATGGTCAGTCAATCTCCACTCTCAAAGGTTCCAATAGCAGGAACAGTATTCGATGATATGATTCTACAGGATAACTTGCGGTCAGGCAAACTCGTAATTCAGGCAATCCAGAGAATTTGGTAAAAACTGGCGATTTTGACAGCATCGTCCTTTTCAATACCAGTGAATTTGAAACGAAAACCACAAAGCCACTCCGCCATGGAGTGGCCTTGTGTTTCATAGATCCAGTTAAGCCTTTGATTTAAGGCTTATTTCTTGCCGGCACCGTCGTTTGGCGGAGGCGTCTTATCGTCGGTGTTCAGCTTGTCCAGCACCTCGGCAAGATTTTTGCTGCTCACAGCAATCTGCTCGGGGCTCGCATCTTTTGACTGCTGCAGCACTTCGTCACGAATCTGATCCATCTTCGGATACAGATCAGCCAGGGCCTGAGCCTGCTTTTCCGTCTTGGCAGCACCGAAACGCAGGTTGAAGTGCTTCATGAAGCCGATCAGGTCGGTCACGGTTGGCTCAACATTGTTCTTCTTGGCCTGGTCAAGGGTTTGAAGAATTTCTTCGAAGTTCGGCTTGCTCAGCATCTTCGTCAGCTTCTTCACGGCTGATAAGGCAGCTTTCGCTTCCTTATAACCGGCATCGTCAAATTTGGCGCTATCCTGGAATTTTGCTTCCAGGGCGGCAATGGCCTTGTCAACCGCCTTGATATCGTCAGGCGTCAGGTTGCCTTCCAGGTCAACGCGTTCCGTGTTTTTGATCGCTCCAATCAAATCCGCAATTTCCTTTTCATATGTCTTTGACTTGAAAAGAAATGGAACTTCAGCCTCGCCCACCAGGCCCGAAAGCGTGAAGGCAATCGCCTCGCTGGCGTAGAACAGCGGCAGTTGCTTTACCATGCCCGGGTCTAGAGCAATACGTGAAAGTCGCATCTGTGAAGGATGCACTTTCTTAGGATCTGTCACGTCTTCCAGAACCGCATTCAGGGCCTCGCCCGAGCGAATGTCGCCCGTGTTCGGGTTCTCGTGCAGACGCTTCTTCACGCCCTCAATCGACTTAACCGTTTTCTGGGCCGTACGCTCACGACGCAGAATATTCGTGTAATTCAGGTAGTGCTGCTGCTGCCACATCGCCTGGCTGATTCGCAGGTTTGTGTCAACATTCATCGACCGGGCCATCGATGAATCAAGATTATATTGGCCGGCACCCATCGCCATGGCACCCATGCCGTAGCCAATGCCCTGCATCGGCGTACTGGCACCCCAGCCACCCCAACCGCCCCAGCCGCCATACTGCGCCTGAGAACTACCAGCAAAAATGCTCAAAAAACCGGCCGCAACAGCTATCCGTAACCCGTGTGACTTCTTCACCATGACTGCAAACCTCGTGCGAAATGCGTGTTTCTGTGTTGGGAGATCAATACGGCCACCGTGCCCGACGGTTCTAACGGATTCTTTCCGCATATCAGTTCATCATTAAATTATATGACAATTTTAAGTTGAGATAAAGAATCTTTTTCAAACCACGTGGCATTTCATCCCAACTTCCGGTAGAAACCGAAAAGTCAGGCTGCTAAATGCGGCCCCACTGGCACATTGCCCCGCGAATCGATTTCTCATTCCATAATTTTTATGACTTAACATCAAACCCTTTCATTTCCAACGGTTGACGATGCCCAAAGGCAGGAATAAAATTAAATGAAGATTCATCGCAAACGGAGCACCTGCCATGGCTTTGCGTTTTATTTTGACGCTGTTTCTCCCGGCAATTTTCACCACAACCTTCGCTCAAATCCCGGCTGATGAACAGCCTATAAAATCGTCGCAATCCACCGAATCCTTAAAAAGCGGTGCCATATCTCCACGCGTCAAGACAAAATCCACGTCGAAAACTGAAAATCGACTGCCCAGCTTTCGTCGAACCGACAGCTACTGGCGGAAAAACCTCAGCACCGGCCAGTATTATGTCACCCGCCGCAAAGCAACCGAGCCCGCCTTCTCAGGCCTTTACTGGAATCACCACGACGACGGCATTTACACCTGCGTCTGTTGCAGCACGCCACTATTTGACTCCGAAGCCAAATTTGAAAGTGGCACCGGCTGGCCAAGCTATTTCCAGCCGTTTAACAAAACTTACGTCCGCAATAAACCTGACACCTCAGGTGGCGTGATTCGCACTGAAGTCAATTGCCGCGTCTGCGATGCTCACCTCGGCCACGTTTTCGACGACGGACCCCGCCCCACCGGCCTTCGCTACTGCATCAATTCAGCCTCCATCAATTTCGTGCATCGAAAGTCTGCAAAAGATCATATCAACCTATGGCGAGAAAACCTCGGCCTCCCACCACTTGAACCAGCAAAATCAGAAAAATCCGGCGAACAGGAAAAGTCAAAAACGGAACTTCTCACACCAAACGATCAAACCGAAAAGAAAACCTCAGGCTAATCTTTCACAACCTTCATAAAATTAAAGCTTTAAGTCAAAAACTGGCTCATAACCCGAGTCACTTCCATCCGGCCCCATTGCTTGCAAATCTTCCATGATATCGGGCAAGTCATGGCCTGAGGGCGACTCGTCAACCATCACAAACTCGTCGGAAACTGACGCAACTTCACTCTGAACAAGAACTTCCGGCAGACCTGGATTTACATGTGATGGCTTGTCCTCAGGTTTCACCTGAGGCAGCGGAATCGGCGGAATAGTCTCCAGATCGGTCAAAATCGATGAATCAATGGCTGACAATGGCTTGGCCACTAAGCCAGGCTTATCCTCTTCCCGTTCATTCTCCGCCGGAATCAGCACACGAAAGAACGACACGCCAATCGCAAATTGGTCGTGATGGGCCAACTTCCGCTCAGAAACTCGCTCACCATTCACCCACACGCCATGCCGGCTACCCAGGTCGCGGATATATAAGTCATTATCAGCCAGAACGATACAACAATGCCGACGCGACACGCAGGGATGATAAAGCTGAAG
>JBJTRR010000636.1:0-1354 GCA_046076185.1 bacterium
CCTTGTTTTTTCTCTGAGCAAGTACCTCGGGATTTGTATTTCAATTTGGTCCTTCTGCAATCACGCCATTTTCACCGCATTTCCCCGGTAAAGAACTTGGCTAATGTCTTATTTCACGGTAAATTATCTGTAAAGCAGGAGGCGGGTCGTCACATCGGGTTCTGGCGGGGTCTGTTCAAGCGGGAGCCAAGGCACATGGATCGTCGGCCCAAAACGCTACTGTGTCAATCTTTACAATCTGTTTTTCTGGCGGCTCTGGCCTTGCTTGCCGCCAGTCCGGCCAGCCTGCTTGCTCAGCAATCGGCCGAGACCCTCCGGTTCGCCGACGGCCTCTTCCAGCAGCGGCGATATGACATTGCTGCCGAGGAATATCAGAAGTTTCTCCGCGAAAACAAGCAGGAGAAATCGCCCGAAGCCGTTGCGGCCACCTATGCCCTGGCCACGTCGCAGCTCTTCCTTGGCCGCTATGCCGAAGCCCGCAAGTCGTTTGAGGATTATCTTAAAATCGCTGCGGCCGATCATGCCAACTTCGCCTCAGCCCAGTTTCGCGTCGGCGAAACGTCGTACCTCATGGGCGATGTGGAAAAAGCCGAATCGGCCCTGGCCACCTATCTGGAGAAAGCTCCCGCCGGCCACCCCCAGCGCGACAGTGCCCTGGTTTATGCTGGCGATGTGGCCCTGCGACGCGAAAAGCTTGACCAGGCGATCAGCTTTTACGAAAAATCGCTTGAGCAATTCCCCAAAGGCCGGCTGGCCACCCGGGCCCAGTTTGGCTTGGGGCGAAGCCTGGCCCTGAAGGGGCGAAATGCCGATGCCCTGAAGCTGTTTCAGGCACTTCAGGCGGCCGGCGGGCAAGAATGGAGCGAGCGGGCGTGGTATCAGATTGCACTTCAGGAAATCGCCCTGAAACAGTTCGATAATGCCGCAAAATCGCTGGCCGAGCTTGAAAAAGCCAGCCCTCGCGGAACATCAGGCCCTGATGCCCGCTGGAAGCTGGCCACAGCTCTGCTGAGTGAAAAGCAATCTGACAAAGCCGAAACACAACTGCGAATTCTGGCAGCGATCGACCCGCCCACGCCAGTTTCAATTGAATCGGCGTCGAAGCTGGCCGACCTGCTGATCGAAGCGAAAAAGGGGCGGGAAACGCTGGAACTGCTGGTGCCCTTGCTGAAAAAGCTTGAAGGGCAGGCGGCGGCCGTGCCATTGGTGTATCAGTCGGCCGAGGCCCAGATTTTGACCGACGACAAGGCCAGTGCCCGCCAGCGACTGATCATGCTGGCCGATCAATATCCAGCCGATGCCTGGGCCGACGACGCCCGCCTGCGTGCCGCTGACCTTGCCGCCGAGGCCCGCG
>JBJTRR010000637.1:0-5142 GCA_046076185.1 bacterium
CGCTTGCTGCGATTCCGCAAGCCAGACGCCTTTTTCAAGCTCGTCAGAAACTTGTTTTATTGCTCAACGACCGAGAATGAAACAGCCCTGTGGCATGAATGAATGAGTTTTGCATGAAATATCAATCATGATTAAACAGATCAATATATAAGAGATTAATGAGGATAAAACCCATTTGGATTTTCAGTAAAACATCAGCAATCGGGTCATTTGATTTTTCAAGCGTCAGCACTGGCATCGATACGGTTTTGACAAGGCCGAAACACGGCTTTGGAGATATGCATAATATGCATAAAATATAGGGCCATAAGGCTTGTGGCAGGTTTACGTTTGCCGATGAACTTTTTGAAATATTTTTGAGAGTTTCTGATATTGAATTCTCTAACACATATTTTTGTAAGTCGTTGATTTTAAAGAGCCGCTTCACTGATGGTCAACAGGTTTATCAACAGGTTTTCCCTGATTTCTGACGGGGAAAAAGTGTTTGCATGCGGTTGTGGCCTGTTTATAATTCTTTGAGTCATTGAAGACACAGTTTCGGGAGGACTCGAACGACATGCCCATCTATGAATACACCTGCAATGGTTGCGAAGCGACGTTTGAGGCTCTGGTGCGGAGCTCAAACGATCAGCCAAGGTGCCCCAAGTGTGGTGAGACGGATCTGAACAAGGAATTCTCGGCCCCGGCTGCAGCCAGAGTGCAGGGCGGCTCGTCGGCTCTGCCGGTTTGCCCGCCATCAGCCATGCCCCCGGGCGCCTGCGGTGGACCCGCGTGCCGGTCAGGGCTTTGCGGCGATATGTAACGAAAAGCAGATTGCCTGCCCGGGTGGTTCGCCCAGTGCAAGCCATTGCAGGCAGGTGTTTACCGATGAAAGCATCATAGACATAGTGCATTCATACCTGAAAATAGCGGTTTTAGCGATTGTGACGATCAGGAGGGCGATTGCATCAGGCTTGTGGGCGTAAAAAAGCGTGAGATAGCGTAAAGCCGGTTCTTACGCACAGCCAGACGGTTAAAGCAACTTCGAGTAGGCAACACGGCTTCCCTCCTATGGATATCAGCAACGACTGCCTCGTTGGGAAGCGATCAGGAATACAAAAAGGATTAAAGGAATGGCCAGCAGGGTTGGACCCACGCCTGTGGAAATGGAATCAGGCGAACGTGAAATGATTTCAGCGGCGGCTGAATTGTTTCGGGAGCGGCTTCGGGCCAGGATTGGCGACGGAGCCATGGTGGTGTGGTTTGGCGATGGCATTGAGATCGATCTTGATCCGCTGGCGCAGCGACTTCAGGTGACAGTGCCCACGAACTTCTTTCGTGAACGCATCAGCAGCCGGTTTCTGGGCGATTTGCGTGCCGCTGCCGAGGAGGAGACAGGCATTCGGGGCTGGACGGTGGCGATTGACCTGCCGGGCGCTGAAGGCCAAACAGCCACGCTGCCGGCAGTGCCCGGCGAGACTGAGCCAAAGCCATTAGCCAGCCAGCCGTTGAGGAAAACGGTGGCGGATGTGGCTGACGCCGGGCTGACGCTGAAAGCACCGCCGGCGAATGTGAACCCGAAGCCGGAATTTGCGCTGGAACCACCACGCCCTGCGACTCGCCGGGCGGCAGGCAGGCCTGCAAAACCGGCTGAGCCGGCAGTTGGCCTGAACTGGCCAAGTGCCCGGGCTGAAAATGCGATGGGGCATGTGCCGGGGTTATTCGGCGAGGTGCCGGTGAAGGCGGCCCGGCGGCTGGATAATTTTGTAGTGGGCACTTGCAATCGAATGGCTTATACGGCGGCGGCCGAGATTGTGAAGACGCGTGGAGCGGCCTTTAACCCGCTGGTGGTGCATGGCGGGGTGGGTCTGGGAAAAACGCACCTGCTTGATGGCGTGGCCCATGCCGTGCGATCAAACGCGGGCGGGGGGCGGCTGATTCATGTGACAGCCGAGGCCTTTACGAATGCGTTTCTGGAAGCGATCCGGACAAACCAGCTTGCAAGTTTTCGCAGCCGGTTTCGCAATGCGGCGGCTTTGGTGGTTGATGACGTGCAGTTTCTGGCCGCGAAAAGGGCGACGCAGACCGAGTTTCTGCATATGTTTGACACGCTTCTGGCGGATGACGTGCCCATAGTGCTGAGCTGCGACCAGCATCCACGGCGGGTGAACCGGCTGACGGACGAACTGGCATCGCGATTCATGGCTGGTATGGTGGTGCGGCTTGAAACGCCAGACCCCGAGCTTCGGCGGCTGATCTTGCGGACTAAGGCGGCGGCGCGGGGTGTGGCGATCAGCGATGCAGTGATTGACATGCTGGCCGAGCATTTGCGGGTGTCGGTGCGAGAGCTGGAAGGGGCCCTGAACAGCCTGATTGCTCATAGTGTTTTGACAGGTAGGCGGATTGACGCTGACCTGGCCCGTCAGGTTCTGCGTGAAAATGTGCGGCACACAGCGCAGCAGATTGGCCTTAAGGATGTGGAAAGGGCGATCAGCGATGTGTTTTCGCTGAATGTTGATCTGCTGCATGCCCGCCATGGTGGGCAGAGTATATCGATACCGAGGTCGCTGGCCCTGTATCTGGCCCGGCGGCACACGAAGGCAAGTTACACCGAGATTGCCCGCCATTTCGGGCTGAAGAATCATTCGTCGGTGATTGCGGCTGAGAAGAAGATCAGGGAGGAGCTTGAGTGCCCTGAGAAAAGCCGGTCTCTGGCAGGCTTTGTGAACATGGGCGACATGGTGGCTGCGGTTCAGGCGAACCTTGGTGTGTGAGTGGTAAAGGCTCAGTGGAAATGGCGATGAGGGCTTGGCGGGTGAAAGGTTTGTGAGGGTCGTGCGGGGTAGTTCAGAAAAAAATGGTCATGATGGTTATCAGGAATTGTCGATAAATTAAACAGTGTACTGAGCGAGTCAAATCTCAGGCGGTTTTGAGGTGGCCTTTGGGGAATGGATTCCCGCCTCCTTTGATCGCACGATACAGGTGCGAATACCGGGCGCACAGCACGAGACTTTTGAAGGAATCGAGAGTCATGAGCAGTAAGCGACGCAACCGTCGTCAGGCGGCAATCAACAGCCTGGAAAATCTCGAAAGCCGCGAGCTGCTGACTAACGGCATGAAGATGGGGCCCGAAGGCGTTCTCATCAACAAATTCGATTACAACAAGCTGATGTATAAGCGGCAGAATCCGCCGCCACCGCCGCAGGACAGGCGGATTGTGTTTGACTTGCCGCAATATGGCCCACAGGCCAAGGCAATCATCACGCTTTACGGGCCTGGCACGCTGATGTCGAACACGACATTGACACCAGGGACACCGGCCTATGAAGCCGTTAATACGCATATTAATGCTGATGGCCACTTGCATATTCTGTTTGACAACACCACAAAAGAGAGCCAGATCATTGGCAAGGTGGTGGGCACGAAGAAGCCTGTGGTGATTGACGAAATTCGTGACGCGGAAGTGGATCCCTATGATACGACGGGTGTCGGCACAAACCAGATGGGTTATGTGAATCTGGCCCAGTTTGACCTTGCCCATGGTGGCCGCATTAATTTTGCGGCTGGCGTGCAGCGTATCTTCATTAACGACATTGGCCCGGGGTCGCAACTGACGCTACAGGCCTTGAATAGCCCGCCTATTACAAGCCCGCAGAATCCGGGCGGATTTAACAGCACAACGACAACTTCAAACACAGGCTCAAGTGCGGTGACGAACAGCACCGGGGCGAAGACCATTACGACGACCGTAAACGGCATTACCGTAATCACGACGTTGCCAACAACAGATCAACTTACTATTTCCAATGGGAACTTGACAGGTATCGGTGGCGTTACGTTGCCGGGTTCGATTCCCAGCACGACGGGCAACACTCGCGTAGAAATTCAGGGTGTTGAGCTTTATGTGCGGAATGTCAATGGCTATCAGATTCCGGGCACGAGTATCACGGGTAATCCGGCAAATCTCTCGGCCACGCGAGTTGGGCAGGAACAACTGGCGGGGCTTCTTGATGTTGATAACACCAGTGGCAACCCTGACCAGCTTGTGATTTATAATGTGAACCGCGACCCATCAACATGGGTGGTGCAATCAGCCACAGCGAATAATACGATTAATATTGTGCCGCAGGGTGGGGTTCCGGCGAATACGCCGCTGACTCTTCTTGGCTCAGGCATCGGGCAATATTCCAATGGCACATTTACACTGCCCAGCGGCCAGAAACTGACTGGTGGCCTGCAGGTGGTGGCTGTGGGTTATTCGTATAACAATGGTTCAGGTGATCAATATTGGATCAATGCCTACAGCGTGTTGGATGGTTCGCTTCAGGGTGCATTCCGGGTGGAACAGCCTTTTAACGGTGTGGGTGGTTCAAGCGGCAATATTTATGTGACCAACCAGACGGGTGGCACGAACGGCACGGGTTCGTCGATTGGTTATGACACGACGGCCAGCATAAAGACTGGTTTGGGCGTGCCACTGGCTAATTCGACAACCGGGCTGAGTTATCCGGCGACGTTTAAGTCGATGGCCGGAACGACGGGTGCGGCAGGCATTTCATATGTTTACGATGTTGGCTTGCAGTATTTCCAGCCTTATAATCCGAACACCGCACCGAACCCGCAACTGGGTGTGATCAAGATGGCGGTATCAAGCACGGGTGTGCTTTCAAATGCTGGCACTTTGCAGGCGGGAAACACATCGCTGCCTTGGACAACCAACACCAAGTATTCGATGGGTTCGGTTGACCAGGATATTTTTATCGTGAATCCGAATCTGGCATCCTCAGACGCCACGGGCACTTACCTGACGGCGAAGACATATGATGCCGACACGCTGGCCGGCGCCGGCTCATTCAAAATTTATATCGCTGCCGGAGCCAACCTGAAGGGCCTGAGCGAGACGTTCTATCCGCAGGCGTTCGGGTCGGTGGTAGTGGATGTGAGAGGCAACCTCAAGACGTTTTCGGCCACGAATGTTGATAATACGATTCTGAACGTGAACGGCATTGCCAACTACATTCGAAGTAAGGATACCAGTAACACGACCATCATAGCCCATCCGGTGCTGCATCTGGCTGTGGGCTGGAAGCCGGGAGCCAACGTGAATGTGATTTCTTCGGCTCGACCGACCAACAAAACACCAGGTGGGCAGGAACGGCCGGG
>JBJTRR010000638.1:0-4020 GCA_046076185.1 bacterium
CTGGTCGAAGGGCATGTCGTTGTTAAATGCCGTGATCACCCAGTCTCGCCAGGGCCACATGGTGCGTTCGCCATCGCCCTGATATCCGTTGGTGTCAGCATATCGGGCTGCATCAAGCCAGTCCCAGGCCATGCGCTCGCCAAACCGGGGCGAGGCGAGCATTTTTTCAACCAGATTTTCCCAGGCTTGGGGCGATTGATCGTTCAGATAATTGGCCAGCACAGCTTTTTCGGGCGGCAGGCCCGTCAGGTCAAGTGCCAGGCGGCGGGCAAGCTGCTCTTTAGTGGCCGGCGGTTGCGGCTTAAGGTTTTTGGTGATCAGCTTTTGGGCAACGAAATGATCAATCGGGTTTCTCGCCCCAAATTCGGCCGGAGCTTGCGGAATGGCGGGCCGGGTGGGCTTTTCCCATGCCCAGTGGCGGCCCCAGCTTGCCCCCTGGTCAATCCACTGGCGAATCAGGCCAATCTCGGCTTCCGACAGTTTTTTGTTCTGCCTGGGCGGAGGCATAACTTCATTGGCATCGTGGCTGTTGATACGAGCCATCAGCTCGCTCTCGGCCGACTTCCCGGGCACGATATTGCCTGATTTCATGGCCGAGTCGCGGTCGTCAAGCCGCAGGTCGCCCTTGCGTTTGGCGTTGTCGGGCCCGTGGCAGGCGAAGCACTTGTCGGAAAGGATCGGCAAAACATCGCGTGAAAACGAAACCGGCTCTTTCTCAGCGGCAACACCGGGCAACGCCCCGCTCAGAATGACGCAGGCGGCCAGGGCAAAAGCGGCAAATTTGCTGAATTTCAAGTGCATGGGCAGGTAAATGTTGAGTTCAGGCCGACATCGTGCATTGGAGGGCGATACCTATATCATACCCCATCCCACCGGGTTGAACAATCCAGAGAGAAAAGCACCACATAAGCTGATCAGCACATTCTGAAAAAAAGTAATTCAAAAAATCACCAAAAGCCAAGGATAAACAATAAATCTTTGTTTCAAGATCAACCCAGATTTTGGTTATTTTGAATATTTCTTTATCAAATCTCGCACACTTCCCTTGAACTCACAAATGCGACCTTCGGCCGCATCCTGAAGGCCCTCGATGACACCCGCCCGAAGGCGTTCCGCCTCAATTTGCCATTTGTGTTTTCGGGTCAGGTCACGCACAAATTCACTGGGCGTGGCATACAACGTTCCGTCTCCTGATTGACCTTCAACGAGTGCCCACAACTCGTCAGTCAGCAATAGATTAAGTGTTGAACCCATAAAAATCTCCCTGTAATTGAAGTATCCGCTTTCGTCCGTTATCTGTCAATTTATGCCAAATCTTACTGACGCCGGAGCTTTACAATTCTTTTTAGAATTAAACAAAACAGCCCCGCATGAAAACTCATGCAGGGCCGGAAAATGATGAAGCCGGGTTGGAGCCTGACGGGCAGAGGAGAGGCTCCGCCGGGAGTGTCAGGTTCAGGCTTCAGAATGATTACGCCGGAATTCGCGATGCAGCGGTCCGCGAACGGTTTCAACCTGCCGGGCTTCCTGGGGTTCCAGGCGACTGGCCTGTCGATTTTCGCGCTGAATGGCTTCGTACACTTCCTGTCGGTGTACACTGATCTCGATGGGTGCGGCGATACCCAGTCGGACCTTATCACCTCGAATGTCCACCACGGTGATCACGATGTCATCACCGATGATGATACTTTCGTCGCGGTGACGTGAAAGGACCAGCATTGTACAGGCTCCTTCCTCCTGCCAACGGTCGATAGCTTGACCATCCCTGGCCACGCTTTTATGGATTATTCAAGTGCATTGGCAAAAATGGCTCAGGGCCATTGGCCCAAATCCCTGCCAGGCACTTCCACGACCTGCTTGAACATGAAGAATCGGTTTGAGGAATGAGATGGGTCAGAACGCCAGGATAACTCAGGCCGACGCCCGAAGAGTCGCGCTGGAACCCACGCTCAGAAGAATCTCTTCCGTGGCCGGTTCACCAAGAGGATGTCTTACCGAATGGCGACTTGACGTCAAAACCAGTTGACGACCAACACGCCTGGCCAGATTGAAAATCATCGGGCCCTGCAGGTTGACTGTCATGATGCCGGATTCGCTTCGGTTCAGGATCAGGAATAGTTCAGGTTCCTGCCCATCTTCCAAAGCCAACGCCGAGCGATCGCCACTGCGAACATCAACGTGGTAGTTCTCTAGCCCTTCCCCCGGTGGCACCAGGGCAAAAGCCAGCTCAGGGCTTTCAAGGCTTTGCAGCCAGTACAACCCCTCAACCTTCTGGTCCGCCAGCAGAACAAACCGAGTGCAGTTGCGAAAACCCACTGGGCCTTCAGTCAACTGAATCACTTCCTGATCTGATATTTCAAGCGGACCAAACCGACTCGTTATCACATTCATGAGCTTACCTCCTTGTTATGCCAGGCGGCGTGTTGCTCTCCTTATCAGGCCCATGGGTCTCGATCCATCCAAAGGTCTTACAGCCGCGTTTGAGGCAGCTCATCCCCCCAGAGAAACCAGCGGACTTCGTCTCGAAACCGGAAAGCCTGGCAATGGGAATCAGCGAATCGCATCCGTGAAAGCGCTCGTTCCTCCCGCCTGACCACGATTTACTATCGACTCATCAGCCCCCAATGCCACGCCCCATACGACGGAAATCTTTACGTGAACGTCACATCTTGCCGAATGGTCCGGTCGTATCGGTTCGTCGGAATAGTGTGCCTCAAGACCTGGCCCCACTGGGCGGAACAAGACACACATACTCCTTGAAAACAAGCACTTACAGCCAATCAGTTTTTTTTAAACCGGAATTCAGTCGATATTGGCCCGCTTATTCTACTTTGATGGCGAAGCGTTTCATCTGATAGATGAACCGGCCATCAACCTCGACATGGCCATCGGCCCAAAGGGTGCGCGTGGCGTCGTCAACTTTACTCACCTGCATTTTGGTGGTCATCAGGCGATCGGTGGGCACAACCTGCCCGCGGTAGATCCATTCATGGTCGGTGCCGGCAGGAATGCCCACTGAGCGAAGTTGACCAGAGCCGCCCCAACGGCGAACCGCCTCGGCCTTCATGAGCTGAACGAACGACTCAAGCCCCAGCGAGCCTGGCACAACGGGGTCTTGGTAGAAGTGGGCGTCGAAGAACCACGAACCTGGCCGAACGGGTGTTTCGCCCACCAGATAGCCCAGCCCGGCCGGGCCGCCGTTGGGCAGCCAGTTGGTGATCCGGTCGATCATACGCAGGGTGGCATCGGGCAGTGGTGCCTGGGTGGGGTAATCCCAGGCAGGAAGGCTGTTTGAAAGATCTGCGGCGGATGGCAGCCAGGGCGTAAAGCCGCGAATGCCGACCTGATTTTTAAGCGAATCGGCGTCGAAGAATCCAAAATAGGTGGTGCCTGAATAAACCGGCATGCCGGCTGAATCGAGCATATCCATGCGGAAGTGCTGAATCACCATGCCGGCCGAGTGCGAAAGCTGCGTGAGCTTCACGGTTGTGGTGAGGGTATCGGCCACGGCAAGCACAGGGCGATGCCAGCGGCACGAGCCGCCCAGGTTGCGATATTTGAGGTCGGTCGGGCTGGTCAGGGCCGAGCCGACATAGCTGGAGAGCCAGCCGCAGACTTGCAGGGCAGCCTCCTGAAGAACAGTAAAGGGCATGCGACCCGAGCGTTCCTGATGGAAATACCAATCGTCAGGATGAACGTCATATTCACCCACAGCGGTGCCACCGGCGACCATTTCAAAAGGCTTGCCGGTTACATCAGAAATACGATGCAGGAAATTAAATGGCGGGCGAGGCAGTCGGGCCAGCTTGCGATTGACACCGTCGTAAATTTTGTAAGGTTCACCAAAGCACTTCCAGGGCTGGCCTTCGGCAAACTCCAGAATCTGCTTGTGATTATACTTTGCTGGCCGGGCATGGCCGGCGACTGATTCACGCGGATAAAACCCGCCGGCAAAAGGAATTGGGGCAGGGAGACCGGGTGCAGATCCGGGCGAGGCAGGGGCTGTGGCTGTGGCTGTGC
>JBJTRR010000639.1:0-1910 GCA_046076185.1 bacterium
TTATCGCCGAGGGTGCCATTGGCAAGGTGTTTCGAGCAAATGATTCGGGCTTTGCACGAATTGTTGCTTTAAAGCAAATGCATGACAGGAGTACTGATCGATTAACAGAACAATTGCAGGCAACATTTCTTTTGGAAGGTGAAGTGACTGCCCGGCTTGATCATCCAGGCATACTCCCAATGTACGGACTTGGAAGAACGAAGTCAGGTCAGCCATTTTATGTAATGAAGTTTATTGATACACCTGATTTTGAATCTTTGATAAATAAGTTTCACTGTACACAATCAGGAAATACAACTGCCAGCACAATTACTGCCGAACAATTAAGAAAACTTCTTTCGCATTTTCTGGCTGCATGCCAGACCTTGCAATATGCACATGACCGGGGAGTTCTTCATTGCGATGTTAAGCCAGCAAACATCATGACAGGTCGTTATGGTGAGACTTACGTCGTTGATTGGGGTATGGCAATTCTTTTTAAAGTAAATACATCTCATAAGAATGAACTTCAGTCGGGTGGAGGGCCAATTCAGCCACTTTTGCAGAATAGTAGGGTAGCATTGCATCGCGATCAGGGAGGGTCCAGGTCTTTTGTTAGTGGCACACTGGGCTATATGGCACCTGAACATTATCAGGCGAATCGTGAAAACAGTATTAAGGAAATGACTCCGGCATGTGATATTTTCAGTATGGGTGCAGTTTTGTATCAGATTATTACTGGAGTCATACCAGTTAACGCAGTTTCCGATGAAACTGCGTCCGAACGAGTTCAAAGAATTAGTAAAGGTGAATTCCTGCCTGCATCATCAATTACCAGCGGAGTCCACAAATCTCTCGCCGCCATTTGCCAGAAGGCTATGCATCCTGATCGCTTGTTGAGATATCATCGTTTGTCAGATCTCGCAGATGATGTTGAAAAGTGGCTCGCCGGCGAACCTGTCAGTGCACGCCAAGAGTCTTACATGGAAAGGGTATATCGTTGGTCGAATCGTAATCGCACAGGAGTATTTCTTGGCTTTGGCGGTCTGATCCTGATTTTATTAACTTCAATGGTCATTTTATTTATTGAGCAAAAGAATCGAGTTCAGATGGAGGAAACAGATTTCGAATTAGTTTATGAGCAGGAACTGGCATTGAAAAATGAACGAAATGCAATTGCACAGCGCAAACGTGTTGTAGAGCGAGAAGCTTTAAGAATCAAAAGTGAAAAGTTGCTCGTAGCAACTATAAATCGATTTATTGAAGATGTTTCTAATAATCCCGATTTGAAAAATAATCCTGATCTGGAAGATCTTCGCAATGATCTTCTGAAAGCACCGATGGAATACCTCTCGCAATTTGAAACGGAATTAAATGACATTCCAGATACAAGCCCCGAATCAATGGCGTTAGTCGCAAATGGCTTTGCTCAGTTGGGGGCATTGACATCGAGGATTGGTAAAAAAGCTGAGGCTCTCATGGCTTTTGAAAAATCAATTGCGACTTTCGAAAAAGTTTTGAAACTGCAACCAGATAACCGAGATTTCCAAGTTGAACTCGCCCGTTCATTAAAACGTACAGCAGAAACGCATCAGTTGATGGGAAATTATAAACTCGCTGAACCTATTATTGATAGAGCATATTCAATTATCAATAACTTACTTAAAAATGACATCAATAATTTCATCTATCTCAATGAACAGGCTGATATTCAAGATGACATGGGTGTAATATATCGAGCAACAGAGCGAGCTGACAAAGCCCGGGAACTCTTTCAGCAAGCGATAGAGACACGTGAAAAACTTGTATTACTCGAACCAGACAATGAAACATTTAAACTGGATCTGGCTTCAAGTTATCGGATTCTCGGTATTTCCCAGCAGGATATCGGCAAAAATGAAGAAGCTCGTAAAAGTTATTATAAATATCTT
>JBJTRR010000640.1:0-6087 GCA_046076185.1 bacterium
CCACAGTAAAAGCCGGCTCGCGGTCGGTGATTCCACGCTCAACAGGCCCTTCCGTCAAAAGTTCCGTGACCACCCGTGCCGCAGCATCGCCTGGCTGCCAGTCGGCCCATCGCGGGTCAAGATCGATTACTCTAGATGCTACATCGGGCCATTCCCATGCCAGTGTTTTGATAAGCCCCGAAACAGAAGCCGTTGGCCAGCCTGTCAGGTCTTCCGCCTCGGCTTCGGCATCAAGCCCATAGCGTCCGTCTAATAGTGTGATACCCGCAACAAAAGCGAACGAATCGCGACCAGCCTGCTGCAAAGCCCCCGAAAATCGCTGTACGAGACGCAAAACGCGGCCAAAGGCCGCGTGATCGTATTCGCCAGGGGTTGTCAGGATCACTCCCAGAAGCCGATCCGGCGGATCAACTCCATCCACTTCCTGAGGCCGAACCAGCGTGGCCGAAACTCCTCGCTGCTTCCAGGCGTCAACCAGGGCCGACGCAAGCTCACCAGGCTGGCCCAGAATGACCACGTTGGCTCCTTCCACCGGCGTGAACTGTCGCCGGCTGGAAGCATCGTCAATGGCAACCGCTGAAAGCCGCGATGTCTGCACAGAACCGGTTTTTACCTCACGCACCGGGGCACGTGAGTAAGAACCGACCGAAGCATTGCCGGCCGGCATACCCGAACCCGGCCCACCATCCGGCGGGCTGTCGTATTCGGCGAGGGCATTAATGATGTCGCCAATCGTCAGCAGTGCGCCGAACTGGTCGGTGCGAATATGCGGCAGATGCGGCATACGTTCCTGAATGCCTGAAAGGATTTCAACCCGCTTGATTGAGTCGATGCCCAAATCCGTGTCGAGCTGCATGGGAAGTTCAAGCATCTCAACAGGATATCCGGTTTTTTCGGAAATCACTTCTCGTACAATTTCAACAAGCTTGGCTGAAGGGCCAGCCGGGGCCGCTGGGGCAGGGGCCACTGGTTTGGAAGCAGCCGGGGCAGGGGCCGATGGCTGGCTGGCGACGGCTGCCGGCGCAGAAGCGGCCAGAAGGTCAACCACATCTCGCAGGCGACGAAGGGCGCCAAATTGATCGGTACGTACATGGGGAAGGTCGCTACGGCGTTCGTGAATGGCCGAGAGAATCTCAACTCGCTTGATGGAATCAATGCCCAGATCGGCATCAAGCTGCTGATCAAGATCAAGCATTTCCAGCGGATAGCCTGTCTTTTCCGAAACAATCTCAAGCAGAATGCCCGAAAGCTCGCTGGCCCCACCTGCCACCGCAGCAACAGGGGCTGGGGCTGAAGCAATGCTTGGTGCTGACGCTGCCGCAAAAGCTTGTGGTGCAGGGGTATGGCTTACCGGGGGCGGGCTGAATATGCCCGGGCCATCGTCGTCGGCATCAAAGGCTGGGTCCGCATGCGTTGAAACCTGAGCAGAATAGAATGCCGTCGGTTCAGGGATAGGCTGGCCATTCGGTGCGTCACTCAAAAGCGAACCGCTATTGGCAGGTGCCGCAAAGTGCAGCGGGGCAGGTGCCGCAGCAGCCTCGTGCCTGTGATGATGAAAGCCATTGCCATTCGTGCTGAGTGCCTGCTCAAAAGCAACAACTGGCTCGGTTCCGGCCGAGGGCAGGCCCAGAATCAGGCGTAGCGTTTCCTGGGCATGTCGCTGGGTTTGCAAAAACTGGGCATGCACTGCCGCGTTTTGCTCCATCAGCTTTTGCAAAGCCGCCAGCGGACTGGATTTCCCGGGAACGGCTGCCGGGGCCTTTTCTTCAATCGATTTCATGCGGTTTAGATCCCTCGGGGTGTGACCGGCAGACAAGACATGTTTAACAGAAGTTTCCGTTTGGCTGGCTGTGACAACCGCAGATTTGGCTACAGTCGGCGCTTTGCTTACTGACTGTGCCTCAGATGCAGGCTGAATGGCTGGCGATGGCAGCACGGCAGCAGGCACTGGCTGAGTTACCTGTGCAACATGTGCGGCAATTTCCGGCTTTTTCTCAACGATGGGCAAAGGTTTGGGCTCGGGACGCAGGTTGGCACCTGTCAGAGGCACCGTCAGGCTCTTCTTCTCAGGCTCAAGCCGCTGCGTTGTCGCTTCAGGGTTCCATTTGAGCCACTGAATGTTATGGCCTCTCACCCAAAGGCGGGAAAGCGTGTTGGCAAGGTCAACCAAGGCTTTATGTCCCAGCTTTTCAGGCGATTCCGAGAAAGCGAACGCTTCGCACCGACCCGGCTGGGCGACTGACTGGCTGACCAGCCCGGCAAGACGCGAATCAGGGCCGATTTCCAGGAAAGTCGTGAAGCCGTCGGCTTCCATCCGCCGCACCATGCCTACAAAATCAACCGGCCTCGCCAGTTGTTCGGCCAACAGCCTTGAAGCCGCTGCCGAATCATCAGGATAAGGCAAAGCCGTAGTGTTCTGATAAACCGGCAAAGGGCTGTTACGCCATGGCACACCCTGAAGGGCACGCGCCAGGCCGGCACTTGCTGCATCAACCCATGGGCTGTGGAATGCAGAATCAACCGCCAGCATCTTGGTTCTTACAGATCGACTGCCCAGTTCAGCAGCCAGATTCTGAAGGGCCGACTCTGAACCTGCCAACACTGTCTGGCCAGGCGAATTGCGATTGGCCACCCACACGCTGCCCCGATATTTCTCAGTGGCCAGAAGCGGTGCCCACTGGCTCTCATTGGCCAGAACGGCAAGCATACCGCCTTTACCCTGGCGGGCATTGGCTGATGTGGCCGCCAGGGCCATCTCACGCCCCCTGATTTCCACCAGTCTGTGCATCTGTTTGGGTGAAATTCGGCCCGCCGCAGCAAGTGCCGTCAGTTCGCCGAGGCTGTGACCTGCAACACCCTGCGGAATCACGCCAAATTCGGCCAGAACGCGAGCCACACCCAGGCCAAGTGAAGCCAGTGCCGGCTGGGCCACCTCAGTTGCCATGATCGTTTTGTCGGCAGCGGCACGAGCCTGCTCGTCAATCAGGTGTGTCGGATAAATTTTGGAAACCAGCGTGCCGGCAGTTCTTCCTGCCGCCTGGTCGGCTTCATCCAGCGTCTGGGCGACGATTGGAAATCGGCAGGCTGCGCTGCGAAGCATTCCCACTGACTGGGCACCCTGGCCAGTGAAAAGCATGGCCAGCTTGACCGTCGCGGCAGATTCGCTGTAATGCCAGCCATCGGGTGATTCAAATGCCTTGCCGCTGCCCGTTTCCGGTTTCATGAGCCCGGCAATAATCGAATCCCGCAGCTTTGCCCAGTCACGCCCCTGCCGTGGCAGTATCACCAGCCGATGTCGGCCTGTTGTAGCGACCGCTTTACTGCGTGCATGGGCTGCCAGCCGGCCAATCTGCTTCCAGGTTGCATTTTCAGGCACGGCCTCAACCGCAGCAATCACTTCCGCCCGTGAATTTGCGGAAATGGGCCAGGCGTCAAGTGCGTCGCTCCAGCCAATTGTTTCGCAACGCGGGCCGGCTTCTTCAAGAATCGCATGGAAATTGGAACCGCCAAATCCGAACGCGCTGACAGCCGCGCGGCGGGGTTGCCCGGGCCTGGCCGCCCACGGCCTGGGCTGTGTTGGTACATAAAACGGTGAATCGGCCGCCAGAATTTCTTCAGCTGGATGATCGACCTTGATAGTCGGCGGAATCACCTTGTGATGCAGCGACAATGCGGCCTTGATCAAACCCGCTACGCCCGCAGCCGCCTTGGTATGCCCGATCTGCGACTTCACCGACCCGACAGCGCACCAGCGACCTGCATCAGCTGTGACATGTTCGCGATAAACTTCGGCCAGGGCTTTCACCTCAATGCCGTCGCCCACTTTGGTGCCGGTACCGTGGGCTTCAACCAGTTCAATTGTCGAAGGATCAACCCCGGCCGCTTGGTAAGCCGCCTTCAGGCAGCGCACCTGGCCCTCAGCCTTGGGCGCATAAACGGCCTGACCAATGCCATCGCTCGAAGTTCCTACGCCACGGATAACGGCATAAACCCGGTCACCATCACGCATAGCGTCGTCAAGCCGCTTCAGCACAACCGCTCCCAGGCCTTCGCCCAGCGATGTACCATCGGCCTTCTGGTCAAAAGGCCGGGCATGGCCGGTTTTAGAAAGGGCCGGTGTCTTGCTGAAGCACATGAACATGAAAATATCATTAAAAGTGTCAAAACCACCGGTGATGACCATATCAGCCCGGCGGGTGGCCAGTTCCATTTGCGCCAGATGCACGGCACCAAGTGAACTGGCACAGGCGGCATCAACCACGCAATTCGTGCCGCCCAGGTCAAGCCTGTTGGCAATTCGGCCGGCTGTGACATTACCAAGTAGGCCCGGGAACGAGTTTTCCTGCCAGGCGTTGTAGTGCTCGCCAATGCGGTCAACCACCTTGTCAGCCGTTTCGGCATCAACACCACATTCTGCCAATGATTTACGCCAGATCGGGTGGCCCAGCCGCGCACCCAGCGGAATGACCATCTCAAGTGTGCCTGTTACGCCCAGAATCACCGAAGCCCGGTGCCGGTTAAATACCTTGCCGCCATTACCATAGCCAGAGTCGGCAAGGGCATCGCGAGCGACAACCAGGCCAAGCAACTGAGTTGTGTCTATGGCTTCGAGATTTTTGGGTGCGATACCAAAATCAAGAGGAGCAAAATCGACAGCGTCAAGAAATGCACCCTGACGCGAATATGTCATGTCGGGGGCTTTGGGGTCATCGTTAAAAAAGTCAGAGGCCAGCCAGTGCGTCATCGGCACTTCGCGGATCGAATCTCGCCCTTCAAGAATATTCGACCAGAAATTCGCTGGTGAATCGGCCTGCGGAAAAAGGCATGCCATGCCAACGATCGCAATCGGCACATCGCTGGTAATCGTGGTTTCTTGCTGGTTCTGGGCAGGAGAAGGATTCAAGGCTTGTGACTCGGCAGATCTTGGTTCGATTCTTGTCAAAAAAGCAGGATATTGCGTTTTAGCCGGGCAGGTGCATTTCAGGCCCGGGCCATGGCTGGCCTTGCGGCCGTCGTGCTTTCAGCACCGGTTTGGCCCAGCAGTGAAGCGAGTTCCGACATGGTTTTGGGCCGTGGGTTCGGAACACCGGGCGGCAATTGCACGCCCTGTAAGCGGCCCATTTCGGCACGCAGCAGAACCGAAGCCGCATAAAGCAGGTTAAGGTTCACAAGATCCGCATGACGCTGGCGAAAATCGTCGAGAAAACTGCCTCTGGCCCAGTCGTTAAAGGCTGCCATCGCTGGCCCGCACCAGATCTGAAAATCCATGGCCCGCTCGGCCAGACCACGGTTGGCCCAACGCGAAGACTGACCCAGATACCAGCGGAAAACAAGTGCCATACGATATTTGCTGTCTTTGGCCGCCCGCACAAGCTGTTCCGGGTCGCGGCCACGGAAGAAATCTTCGGTTTCCGACCAAACCTGACCCACCGGCTTGCGGAAAATGGTTTTTTCCAGGTTCTCAAGCTCTTTGGTAGGAATGTCTTCCAGGGAATCATTAGCCCGATAAAGCTCGTAAAGTTTTGCGGCCCGCATCGGAAAAAGTGTGCCACGCTTCAGGACCTGCAGCTTGACACCCATTTCAAACATGTCGGCTGCCGGGGCCATCGTCACTTCCGCCTGCCGAGTTTCGGCCAGCATCTTGCGGACAATGTCCGACGAACCACTTTCAAGGCAGGCCTGATTGACGGAACCGGTCACCAGATAATCAACACCCATCATCAGGGCACCGGCCACAGAATGGGGTGTTGAAATACCACCAGCCGCACCTATGCGAACACCCGCCACGGCCGGAAACTCGACAGCAATCTGGTCTCGCAGGGCAATCATGGTGGGGAATAAAACAATTGCAGGCTGATTGTCAGTATGCCCGCCCGAATCGGCTTCGGCTGTAAGATCATCAGCCATGGGCACTTGCCGTGCAAGGGCCGCCTGTTCTGATGTAATGTGCCCTGACTGCACCAGTTCGGCCAGCATGGCTTCCGGTGCAGGTTGGAGAAATCGCCTCGCCACTTCCACCCGGGAAACTTTGGCGATCACCCGGTGGCCAACCACAGTGCGTCCAGTCGTCTGGTCACGCCGCAGGCC
>JBJTRR010000641.1:0-7220 GCA_046076185.1 bacterium
ATTAGTGTATATCCAATAAACCGAGGGTTTGCCAGATTCCTGCCGAATTTTCAGCGGAATATCAGAACAGGGCAGTCCGAAAATCGGGCCGCCCTGAAATGTCGGGGTTTGCCTGGGTTACAACCGCAAAATCAGCGGGGTGGTGTCAGGGCCGGGCGAGCGGCCGTGCCGTAATTTCCAGAAGATGGAATGGATGGCGATGGCAGACGTGGCACCACCACGCCCTGCGTGTAATTGCCCGGAGGGGCTGGTGCAGGAATGGTGGTTTGCACGGGTGGCTGCTCAATGACATTTGGCAGACCCACCACATTGGGTGAAACTGGCACCGGCTGGCTGACTGCCGTTGGCGGCAGATTGACCACCTCGCTGCTGATCACGCGGCTGGCCCCTGCCGGCATGCTCGAAGCGCTTTCAGGCTTGCCGCCGGCCATGGTCAACACCAGGTCTTCCACAGCCTTATGCAGGTGACCCACGCTGGGGTCGCAGCCTTCGGGGTTGCCGGCATAAGAAAACGCATGGGCCCGCAGCCGACCCAGCGACCGGTCATAAACAATCATCTGCACGTTTTCCACAAAATCGGCCGATGGCAGACCGCAATGGCCTTTGATCCGCGAAAAGTCATGCCCGCGAATCACATTAACAACCTGCCGAATCTGGCTGGTCGGCAGCCGGTGCACGCCTTCGCTGTCGATCACCGTGCCATCAGCATAAACTTGCAGAAAAAGCCCGAATGTCGAGCCGCTGTCGGCCCGGCCAATGCCCACACGGGTCAGAATCGGATCGGCTTCCGTCACTGGCCCTGAATAGCTGTTCTGGGGCGTGATACGGGCTGTTGTGTTTTGCCCGAATCCGGGCGAAGTCACAGCCGGCTGAAACACCGGCACATCGCCACCCACCGGGCCGCGAGAAGTTCCCGCCGTGCCTGAATTTCTAGCCATCTCGGAAATATCGGATGGAATGATTCGTTCGCCGGAAGGCTTGTCATGATCATGATTATGCTCTCGGCTGGCTGATGCCTGGCCCGCGCCGAACCGGAAGAGCCGGGAAAGTCCAAAGCCACCGCCGGGGCGATCGTTATCCTCAGCCTGAATTGGCGAAGCGGCCAGCCCAGCCGCCAGAAGGCCTGCGCACAGGCCTGCTGTTGTCAGTTGTTGAACTAAAGGTCGATGTTGTCCGTTCATCGGGTGGACCTCCGTGTCCAGTCTCGTGTCCGGCGATTTCAGGCAGCTCAACAGGCCACCAATTCCCACGCAAGCTCTTGGCAAACAGGGGCTTGCTACATGGGCACCACACGAAGGGCCTCTTCGATGGTCGTTACGCCGCTACGTACTAATTCGACCACCGAATGCCAAAGAGTTTGCATGCCTTTGGCTTCCGCCGCCTGCCGAATCTGATCTTTCGGCATTTTCCGCATAATCAGTTCGCGGATCTCTTCATCCACTTCCAAAATTTCAAAAACCCCAATCCGGCCCAGATACCCGGTGTGGAAGCAGGCAGGGCAACCTTGGCCCCGCACCACTTCAGCATCGGCCGCCTCTTCATCAGGCAGGCCCAACATCTGCCACAGGGCAGGGTCTGGCTTGTGCCGATATTGGCAATAGGGGCAGGTCTTACGCACGAGCCGCTGCCCCACAATTCCAATTAAACCACTGGCCAGCATATAGTTAGGCACACTGAAATTGTGCAGATTGGCAATTGTGGCTGATGAATCGCTGGCATGTGTCGTGCTGAACACAAGAACGCCTGTAAGGGCTGCACGCAGACCAATTTGCGCGGTTTCATGGTCGCGAATTTCGCCGATCATGATCACATCCGGGTCCTGTCGAAGGATTGCCCGCAGGCCTTCGGAAAAGCCAATTTCGGCCCGGCCTTCCACCTGCACCTGATTGACCCCGTCCAGCCGGTATTCAATCGGGTCTTCAATCGTCATGAGGTTTCGCTCAGGCGAATTCACAGCCCCCATAAAGCTATACAGCGTGGTGGTTTTGCCTGAGCCCACCGGCCCACTCACAATCATCATGCCGTTGGGCTTCTGCAGCAGCCGAACCAGCACGTCTTCCTGCGGCAATGTCAGCCCAAGTTGTTTCAGGCCAATGATTTCAGCAATGGCGTCGTGAATCCGGATCACAATCTTTTCGCCATAGCCCGCCGGAATGGTCGATACTCGAAGGTCGTGCCGCCGGGTGCCATAGGTGTGGCTCAGACGCCCATCCTGAGGGGCACGTCGTTCCACAATATCCATATTTGCCAATAGTTTAATTCGGCTGACAACGGCCATGGCCCTGTCATAGGGGATCGTGACAATGTCGTGCAACTGGCCGTCAACACGATAACGCACGCGGTAATCGTCTTCACGCGGGTCGAGGTGGATGTCGGTCGCGCGTGAATCAATCGCCTTATTGAAAAGGTCGTCGGTCACCTCGGGCGTTTCGTCCTCGGCAATGGATGTCTGAAGTGATTGCCGCACTTCGACTTCCCGCAATTCCTGATTGGCCACCGAAGGATACATCGGTGTGCCCGACTGACCGCCAAAAAGGGGCTGGGCACCAGAAATGCCCCCCCGATGAATGTCGTTATACATCATCCGGCCTGGCATTTGGTCGTTGGCGACTGTCTGTGCTGAAGGCCTGCTGCCACCGGTGAAGAAGCTGCTGATCAGGCCGCCAAATTTGCGAGGCGACTCGGCAGCGGGTGGCACTGGCGATGCTGCCATTCCCTGCCCGCCCGCCATTCCCTGCCCGCTTGGCATGGCACCCATCATGCCAGCCCCGAAGGCGGCATTGGAAGGCAACAGCCGAAGGGCAATTAAGGCTTCACGCAGCGTGCAGTTACGTTCCTTGCTGAAGCGAATGCTCTGCATCAGTTGGTCGGATGTGATCACCCCGGCCTGAACCAGCCAACTGCCCACCACCAGATCGTCCATCGCCGGTTCGGTCCCGGGCTTCTGCGACTTGCTGTCCATTGTGCTGCCCCGCCCCTTGACTTGCGTATTTCATGATCATGCCATGCACCAGGGAATTGCCGATGGAAAGATGTTAAACCTTCCGTCTGCATGGAGTTTCGACTACCAATCAGCATTATTGTGATCGGCCGGACCAGTCCATGCCAGTATCTTGTCGCCACTTCCCCGTTTTTTTCCAGAAAAACCTGCCAATGGCGTTAAAATTGGGATTTTTTCCGAAAACGACTGGAAACAAAACCCTGAATAACATAGCAATTTTAAAAACTGGCGGGCCGCCAATCAGGCAGGCTCGCCGGAATCAGCACAAGTTGATTTTTCAGACTTCAACCAGCGTTTTGATCTTCTCCTGCTTCCGCCAGCCACCTTCGCCGCGTTCGATTCGGTGGTAAAGCGTATCACGCTCGACAGGCACCCGGCCTGCCTCGCGAATCAATCTTTCCAGATCAGCCACGCACATTTCCTGCGGAGAATCTGAGCCTGCTTCATGGTAAATCTTTTCGTGGACAACAGTTCCGTCGATGTCGTCGGCCCCGAATGATAGTGCCACCTGAGCCGTCTTCATGCCCAGCATAACCCAATAGGCCTTGATGTGAGGGATGTTGTCGAGCATAAGGCGACTGATGGCCATGGTTTTTAAGTCCATGAAACCAGAAGGTTTGGGAATCTCATCCATGCGTGAATTGTCAGGATGGAACGCCAGTGGAATAAAGGTCTGGAAGCCACCTGTTTCGTCCTGAAGTTCACGCAGACGAACCAGGTGATCAATTCGGTGCAGGGGCTTTTCAATATGCCCATAAAGCATTGTGCAATTTGATTTTAAGCCTAACTGGTGGGCTATGCGGTGCACTTCCAGCCAAACGTCGGTAGTAGCCTTGGCCCCGCACACCTGCTCACGTATTTCGGGATGAAAAATCTCGGCCCCACCGCCTGGCAAGCTACCCAAGCCGGCCTCGACCATGTCTTCAATCGTCTGGCGAATGGTCTTACGTGAAATCTTGGCAAAGAACTCATATTCCACGGCTGTGTAAGCTTTTACATGAATTTCAGGGGCTTCATCACGAATCCACTTCACCAGGTCAACATAGTATTGGAAGGGTAGCTTATGATGAAGGCCGCCGACGATGTGAAGTTCGGTTGCGCCACGCTCGTGTGCCTGCCGGGTCCGTTCGCGAATCTGCGGTTCGTCCATGACATAGGCACGCGGGTCGTCAAGATCAGCCCTGAAGGCACAGAAGTCGCATTTATAGACACAAACATTCGTTGGGTTGATGTGCGTATTGACGTTGTAATAGGCAAAATTGCCGTTGAGCCGCTCGCGAACGGTGTTCGCCATCTCGCCCAGAAAGAAGAGGTCGCGGCAGGCTTCAAGAGCCAGGCCATCGTCGAAACTTAAACGATTACCGCTCTTGACTTTCTGCTCGATATCACGCAACTGGCCGGGGTCTGGCGTCTGCATCGTCAATTCCTTCTTCCGTCATGGCCAGTCAAGCGAAAACGAACGCCGCATAGCCTTATGGATTATTTTAGATTTTTCGGTCATTTCGAACAAGACAGACCGAATGAGTGAACGAATCACGGGGCTAATCGGGGTCAGCCTGCTGGTTTTCAGAAAAAATTCAGTTTAATCATACCCATGCATGGCAAAGTTCTTGACAGGGCTCTTGATCGATTTCAATGCCTGGAACAAATTGAAATCGACCAGACTTCAACAAAATTCGTTTTCATACCTGACCCAGAGCATGGCCAGGCCTTTGGCTGGGGCGGTGGGGCCGGCTTTGCGGCGATCGGCCGAGGCCACAATTTCAGCCACCAATTCGGGCGGCCATTTGCCCGACCCGACAAGTATCAGAGTGCCGGCAATCGCACGCACCATGTTATAGAGAAAACCATCGGCTTCGACTTCGACATGAATTTCATCAGCCAGGCGAAAGACGTCGCAGGCGAAGATGGTTCTGACGGTTGAGAGACGTTCCGAGCCAACAGTCTGAAATGCGGCGAAATCGTGGCGGCCAATGAGAAATGCCGCCCCCCTGCGCATGTTTTCAGCATCAAGTGGCTGCGGAATATGATGTGCGAATCGCAATTTCAGCGGGTCGGCTGTGCGGCTGTTATCAATTCGATACCGATAGCGTTTTGAAATTACGTCAAGTGTCGGATGAAATGCCACTGGCACTTCGTCGGCCGCAATAATGCGGATTTCCTGGGGCAGGAAGGCATTAATGGCATTTTGAAACTTGGCTGGCGAATAACTGACGGCGGTGTAAAAGGTGGCCACCTGGGCGTGGGCATGCACGCCGGCATCGGTGCGGCCGCTGCCGATGAGTTTCGGCCGCTGGCCGGTCATTTTTTCAATGGCGATTTCAATCGATTCCTGAATTGTTGGCAGGCCCGGCTGGGTTTGCCAGCCGGCGAAGCCAGTGCCATCATAGGCAATTTTCAGGCGGATGTTCCGCACATCCATCGGCGTGCCCTGTTCAGGAAAATGAATTGCATTTCGCCCCGGGCTTCAGGTTGCATTAAAGTTGCATTATTTGCCGCGGGCGATCATGGCTTCGGCAATCTGCACAGCGTTCAGGGCGGCACCTTTGCGAAGGTTATCGCTGACACACCAGAAGAGAAGGCCGTGGGGGTTATTCAGATCCTGGCGAATTCGGCCCACGAAGACATCGTCGCGGCCATCAGCGTGGCGGGGGTGGGGGTGCACGCGATTGGCCGGGTCGTCCTGCAGGGTCACGCCGGGGGCACTAGCCCAAAGGGCGCGGGCATCTTCAGGTGTCAGGGGCCGCTCGCACTCAATATGAATCGATTCGCTGTGGCTGTTAACCACCGGCACGCGAATGCATGTCGGCTGGACAGCAATGGCTTCGTCGCCCATGATTTTTCGGGTTTCGTTGACCATTTTCATTTCTTCCTTGGTATAGCCTGAATCAAGGAAGTCGTCGATCTGGGCGACGCAGTTAAAGGCGATGGGGTGTGCGAATTTGGCCGGGGCCGGTTCCGCCTGGCCGGCGATTCGGGCACGGGTCTGGGCGTCAAGTTCGCTCATGCCTTTCTGGCCGGCACCCGAAACAGCCTGATAAGTTGAAACGACAATACGCTTGATGCGATATTTGTCGTGGATGGGCTTGAGGGCAACGACCATCTGAATCGTCGAGCAGTTGGGGTTAGCAATGATGCCACGGTTCCAGTCAATATCGTGCGGATTGACTTCGGGCACGACGAGGGGCACTGTGGGGTCCATTCGCCAGGCCGAGCTGTTGTCGATCACCACGACACCGGAGCGGGCGGCGGCGGGGCTGGTTTCTTTCGAGACCGAGGCGGGGGTGCTGGAAAGGAGAATATCGATGCCTTCGAATTCTTTGTCGGATACGGCGATCACAGGGTGTTTCTCGCCGGCGAAGGTGACGTGTTTGCCCGCGCTGCGGGGGCTGGCAAGAAACTTGATTGACGAGACGGGGAAGGCCCGCTCTTCCAGCAGTCGGGTCATGACTTCGCCAACGGCACCGCTTGCACCCAGAACACCCACTCGCTTCACGGCAGTATCTTTCGTTTGATGAAAACCGGCACTTTGCCCACTCGCCAAACGGGCGGCGGATCGTTACACTCATCAGGGTCGGTTGGCCATGGCGATAGCAGAATCGCCCGCTGACCGAACCTCAGGTAGCGAAATATTATAGCGGAACGGGCTGAAAAAGCCAATGTCGGGCCGGACGAGGGCCGTGGCACGGGCGAAAATGCCAGCGGCAGCGATTTCCGTAGTCATTTGCAGACAGGTTCAGGAAGATGGCCTTGAAGGTATTGGTGGTGGGTCGGGGCGGCAGGGAACACGCCATTTGCTGGAAGCTGGCACAGTCAGCCCGGGTGGGCCAGATCATATGTGCCCCCGGCAATGCGGGCACGGCCATGGAACCAAAGGTGACCAACGCGGCGGTTGAGCCGAACGACGTGCGTGGCCTGCTCAACCTGGCCCGGCGGCAGCGGGTGGATTTGACGGTTGTCGGCCCTGAGGAACCCTTGACACTGGGCAGTGCCGATGCCTTTGCACGCGAGGGGCTGCGTGTGTTAGGCCCGAAGGCGGCTGCGGCCGAGCTTGAGGGCTCAAAGATTTTCTGCAAGGAAATGATGCGGCAGGCGAGCATACCGACAGCCGATTGCCGGATCTTCAGATCAGCGCCTGACGCTGAAAAATTTGTGATGTCGCGTGATGTGCAGGTGACGATCAGATCAAAAGGGCGATCAACGGTTCGACAACCGTTCG
>JBJTRR010000642.1:0-3466 GCA_046076185.1 bacterium
CGAGCCAATAAAAAGCGGCCTGTCAAGCGGGTCGGCGGCGGCCAGGCCATGGCTGCCGCGCACCAGCGAAGCATCAAGCGGAATGACGTCGAACAGCGTGCGAAAGCCGAGTTTCTTGCGAAGCAGCCGGCGCATCATGCGCAGCATGGGGAAGCGCAGGGCGGGGTCGAAAAAGAGTTCGCAGGCGTCGTAGCCCGGCTTGCGATGAATGTCAACTGTACGGGCGTAGTCAGGTGCCTGGGCGTCATCAAGCCAAAAGGGGTAGATGAAGTGGGCATTGGGGCGGGCCAGGGCGATCAGCTCGCCGCTTCGGGGGTGATCAAGCCCAATTTCGGCACGTTCGTGGCCGGCCAGCACCCGGGCCACGCCTGGCAGGGAAGCGACAAGGGCGGCAACTTCAGCGGTAACGGCCGGATTCCGCACAACCACATGGGCAAGCTGGTGATCAACCACGGCAAAAGCCTGGCTGCCCAAGGGGTTAAACACTTCACCAAAAGGGCCGCCACGGGCATGCAGAAAACCAGCCTGGCGAAGGGCACGATTGATGGCGATGGGCACCGAGACATTGCAGTGGCCATATTCGCTGACGACCCAGACGGCTGCGCCGACGCGGCGGGCGGCTTCAAGCAGAGGTGTCATGGCCATGTCAAGCTCGGCAACCAGCCGGGGCATATCGCAGCCGGAAGGGCCGGTGCGCTGGGGGTCGTAATCAAGATGGGGCAGATAGACAAGTGTCAGGTCAGGCCGATGCTCGCCCAGCACCTGCGAGGCCGCCATGCTGATCCAGTTCGTGGCAGGCAGGCCAGCCTTGGGGCCCCAGAAATTATGGAACGGGAAGGGGCCCAGAACGGCTTCAAGATTTTCAGCCAGGCCATCGGGCGTGCCCAGAACGCCAAAAGCCTTGTTGCCATCGGCGGCGTAATAGGGCTTGGGGGTGACGCTGAAAGCGACATCAGCCCCCTGATTAAACCACCAGAAGAGGTTGGCGGTGCGAAATTCGCGGCCCTGCTGTGCAAACCGGCTTTTCAGAATATCATAGAACGCGGGGCCTTCGATCAGGTCGCGGCACTGCTGCCAGAAGCGGACTTCGCCGGTCTCGCGGAAGTACCAGCCGTTGCCAACCACGCCATGCTGTTGTGGCAACTTGCCGGTCAGTATGGTGGCCTGGGCTGTCATGGTCACGGCGGGCAGAACCTCTTCAAGCCCTTTCAGCCAGCCTGAATCCGCCAGTTTTTGCATCTGCGGGGCATGGGCCAGCAGGCGGCGGGTGAGGCCAACGGCGTTGACAATAATCAGAGGTGCCGGTTGATTCAGGTTGCTCATGTTTTCGCAGGCCAATTGACAGGCAGGGGCTGTTGATGTCGCGTGATTTTCCGCCATATTCGTATGTGCCCGGCGGGCCCTGGCCGCATCCGAAGTCGAGCCCGGCCGGGCATTCGTTCGGCAAGCCTGAGCCGGGCACGGTCGGCGGCGACCTTCTGGCCAGTGCATTATTTCAGGAAGGTGCCGATTTATTCAATAACGGATTTTATTGGGAAGCCCACGAAGCGTGGGAGACGCTTTGGCATGCTGCCGGCCGAAGCGGCCCGGTGGCTGATTTTCTGAAGGCGCTGATCAAGCTGGCCGCGGCCGGTGTGAAAGTGCGTGAAGGCATTGCCGCAGGGGTGCAGACCCATGCACGGCGGGCGTTTTTGATTTTAAGCGAGCTTGAACAGAGAAAGCCAGCTGAACTGGGCCATATCAATTTATCATTACTTTTGACCGAAGCGGAAAGACTGGCGAACGAGCCACTGACATTGCCGGAACAGAACCGAGAGCATGCTGTTTTGAAGGTGTTCGCATGGGTTTTGGGCGAGACGGACAAATGAAATTGGGCTGACAGAAACAATCCAGTTTTTTCTGCCATCGTTGTCAATCATGAAATGAAACCTGACACTTTGAAATGGAATGATTAAACCGGTTTTTTCGAGCCATAAAACAGTGCTATATTAAAGCTTTATTTTATGATTTCCCGATATTTTTGCCCCTTAATGAAATTCATAATCAATTGTGTGGTGAACGGTGGTGAATCACCCAGATTCAGGCCGGTCTGTGGCGACCTTGAAAACACTGTGGGGCAGGGAACAACCACCCTGAAATTTGTGCAGACTTATCCATTCCATCAAACCGGCTGAGAAATACAAGTCATTTCAACCGAATTTCATTTTCGGATTGAAAACGAGTGACCGGAAAAAGATTTCAGGGATGCTGAGAATCCCTGGATTGACAAGTGTTTTGATTTGCTGAAATCAAAGCACCGGGAAGTCTATTGCATTTTCAGATTCAGTTTCGCAGAAAAAAGGAGTGATCTACAATGAAACCTGTTTCCATCGCAACCCTGCTGACCATGGTCTGGGCCGGGCTGGCAACCGGGGCCGATTTCTCGCTATCTACATTTGACCCACCACCCAAAACTCTCAACGGATTTTTTGAGATTCAGCCGGGAACCATGGTTTCCAATCAGTTTACACTCTTCGAAACAGCAGCCAACAAATGGTACACCATTGACAAAGTCACTCTGCTGTTTGATCCGACGACCCCCACAACAGCTTTCGACAAACTTTCGGTCAGTATCTATAACGAAGTTATTGTCGGTGGCACTGAACAGCCTGGCACCAGCCAGGTGAATTATGACAAGAAAGTCAGTGTGGGATCGCTCATAACCCTAGGAAACAAGGAGTTTCGCCCCGTAACATTCAGCGACGGTACCGGATACAAGTTTTATGCAACAAACGACAGCAGGAATTACTGGCTTGTCGTCGGAAATAATAACCCTAGTCTTAAAGTGGGCTGGGCAAAGACTTCAAGCGCTGACCCGATTTTTAATCCTGAAAAAACAGGTGCGGCCAACCCCGACACTTTAAATTTCACCACCGGCATCGGCTGGCAGAAACCAACCGGTGGCGATGGCAACCAGATCATGCTGTTTGCAATATCCGCACCCGAGCCTTCCACCTATGTGCTGGGCACGCTGGTTGCCGGGGTTCTGGCCTTCACCGCCAGGAATCCCAGATTCCGTAAATTGCATCAGCGAAATGCAATCGCACAGGCCGATTGAGATTTCTGCGAAGATGTTACTTATTGCAATGCGCCGGATGGAAACATCCGGCGCATTGTCTTATTTAACATTCCGCCATCAAATCAGTTCACTGATGGGCTGCCCGCCAGCCAGAACGGGCACGGGGCGGCCGACCTTGTCATAAAATTCAGCCTGGCAATCGATGCCCAGATGGCGATACATCGTGGCCAGAAGATCTCTGGGCGAGAGCGGCCGGTCTGCCGGATAAGCACCCTGGCGATCGGTCGAGCCGACAACCTGGCCGGTTTTCAGGCCGCCGCCACTGACAAGGGCCGACATGGCATCAGGCCAGTGGTCGCGGCCAATCAGGCCGGAAGAATTCACCACTTTGGGCGTGCGGCCGAATTC
>JBJTRR010000643.1:0-2052 GCA_046076185.1 bacterium
GTGCGGTCAATTCAGGCCGGGTTGCTGTTTCAATGAAATGTATGCAAATTTCACCCATTTGTCAAATTACAAATTGGAAGCCTGGGTAGAATAAGGTGTTTTGGTGGAATATGCGGCCAGCCAGACACCGGTTTGGGGGAAACACGGGTATGGATTGAGTGCGAATTGAACCCCGCCGCCAGCCGGTGGCTGGAACTTTTTCAAAGTTGGAAAATTTTCAGGACATCACTGGGTTTATCTTTGAGGGCCAAGGGCCCGGGCCGATTGGCCCTCGGAAATGATTCAAAAAAACGGCATGGATTGCGTGCGAATTAAACCTCGCCTCCAACCAGTGGATGTCTGCCCAGTCATTTGACGACGAGGTGAACTTTTCGGGGCTAAATTGTTTTTGTGTTAATGGATAGGGGCCGAAACGATTCAGCAAAATATCAAACCCTGCAAGCAGGAACATGGCCCGGCTTGCAGGTCTTTGCGGATTGTCATTTACCGAAGAAGGGGAAGAGCCGGCGGATTTCGTCGGGGCGGGGCTGGCGGCCGTACTCGCAGATTTCAAAGGCTTCAGCGAATTGGGCCTTGCGGCCGGCATCTTCGCCATAGAGCTTGACGAGGGTGTCGCGGAAGAGGTCGGCCTCAGACTTGCTGCGGGCCATCCAGCGGTCGCGAAGCCACTTGCGGCGACCTTCCGGGTCGGTGGCCGGCGGGGCGGCCTCCATCTGTTCCTTGCTGCCAAGGGCGCCGCCTTCGAAGGTCTGCGACTCAAGGGCCAGCAGGGCGTCAATCTTCTGCTCAAAGACACCGTCAATCGCTATGGCAATGTCGGCCTTGAAGGGATAGGGCTTCTGGAAGCTGTCGCTGGAATAGAGAAAGACCGGGTTCGACTTCAGGGGCGGCGTGTCGGGGCAGAAGTGAGGCACCTGCACCATGTAGGCTGCGTCCTGCACCAGAACGCCCACATAGCGGTGGTCAGGGTGATAATCCCAGGGGCGGTGGGCAATCACGATATCGGCGTTCCACTGGCGGATCAGGCGGGTGATCTTGCGGCGGTTTTCCAGAGTCGGCTCAAGCTCGCCGTCGTGAATGTCAAGCACTTCGCTGGTCACGCCCAGGCGTTTGGCCACCAGGGCCGATTCTGCCGTGCGCCGCTTGGCCAGAGGGCCGCCGGCCATGGCCCAGTGGCCGATGTCGCCATTGGTTACGGAAACCAGCTTGACGCGGTGCCCTGCCCTGGCCCACATGGCCGCCACGCCACCGCTTTTGTATTCAGCATCGTCGGGATGGGCCCCGAAGCAGATGATGTTGAGCTTGCGGTCTTCACCACCGGCCTGGGCCATTGTTGATTTGGCAGGAATCAGGAGGAATGTGCCCATCAGGGCGATGATGAATTTCAAGGCAGTGCGCTGCATCTGGCGGTTCTCCGGGATGTCTCAATGGTGCGACGATCAACGCACGCAATGTAACAAAACCGCAGCATGATTGCGAAAAGCTGATGGGTTTAAAACAAAAAATCAAGCGTAAGCTGTAAAAACAAAAAAAGGCCGGTGGCAAGCCACCAGCCCTTTAAATTCAGATTGAGGATGAAAGTCAGGCTGACTTACGACCCTTGAGGCGACGGTAGGCCAGAGCAGCCAGGCCGAGACCCATCAAAGCGAAGCTGGATGGCTCGGGGACAAGATTGGCTGTTGTGCTGAAAGTATCCAGACCAATAGCATTGCCACGGATGGATGTGTCCTGAATGAGGTAGCGGAAGCCGATTCGACCCTGGAAATTATTCTGGGGGATGGCATAGGTGTACTGTGTCCACGTGATGGGGTAGCCATCAGGGCCAGTGCTGGTTACGGTTGTGGTCACATAGCTCGGGTTGATGTCGCCCAGAGCCTGTGTGAATACACCAACAGAGCTGGCTGTTGTGCCGACATTAACGCTTGAACCACTCGTGCTGAGCAGAACCTGCAGGCGATCAGGGTAGATTGACGGGGTGGTTGATGATGAGATAGTCCCAGCCGTTCTTGTCCAGAACGAAACCGTATCATTGACACCGAACTGCAACGTTGG
>JBJTRR010000644.1:0-2010 GCA_046076185.1 bacterium
AGCCGTTCGTCACAATCCCCGATCACCAAAATGCAAAACTGAAAAGCGAAAAACTCGTCACTTGACAGGTCCAACCATATCAGGGCATTTGAAATGCCGGCGATGACAATCGACCCGTAATTCACGTATGAACCGGCACCACCAATCCCTGCTGTTGAATCCCGCCCTTTCTCAAATTGAAACGAGGCTGACCCGGTTGCCACATCAAGGCTCGTACTGTTAATGGCCTTAATGAAAAGGACTTGATGATTATTATTGAAACCTGTGATATTTCCGCCATTAATACCAGCGTAAACACGATCGCTGACTTTGGCCTCGCTGTAGCTGCCGGAAACACCAGCACCAAATTGATTGTCAGGGTAGAAGGGAAGGGCTATTCCAGTCTCTTTTGATGATTTTGTAATGACACTACCAGCCAGAGATACAGGAATAATATTACCTGATACACTGGACTGAATGGTGATATTTCCGCCCGACTGAATCACTGGCAACAATTCGGCATGCAGGTTTGAAACCGAACTGCCATTTCCAATAAATGCACTGACATTTCGATTCAGTTGAACCAGCGAACTGCTGAAGCCAAGATTAATCGACTTTCCGGCCACCACACCGCCTGATGAGGGCGTAAGCAGGCTGAAGTCATATGCCTCAATTGCAATATTTCCAGTAGTGTTTGTCATATTCCTGATGACTGGGGCATTGGCAGAACTCAATACGGCTGCTGTCGTGTTCTGGGTCTCCACACTGATCACGCTTACTGAGGACTCGACACCAACTTTCACCGCCTTGCCACCACTTTGAATTAATGAAATATAACTGACATCAGTAGTGGCCGAAAGATTCAGCCCGCCATTGCCATAATTGATCAGCGTAGGGCCATTGGCTGCATTGGCCGTCACGTTGCTGAATATTGTGGCATTCCCGCCAATAAGGGCCTGGGTTGTGTTATCCATCGTAACCAAATTGACTGATCCACCAATTACATTTCTGCTTCTGCTTGAAGATACCGGATCCTTTTCTAAAGCGCCTGCAATATTCAGAATATAATTCAGTTGGCCCGTGCCCGAGATCTGGCTTATTTGCGTATCGGCATTGAGGTTGAGCCCCTGGCCGGTTGCATTTTGAAAAGGCTGATCTTGATTGATCCTGACACCATCGCAAATCTGGGCCAGATTATTATTCGTCATCGAAACAAGCACAAAACTCCTGCCAATCGCAGTTCCCAGAAGTTCTTCCGTGACCTGAACGGTTGAGCTGTTACTGCTGCTGTTAAACAGCCAGTTGCCAACATTTCCGTTCGTACCAGTCAGCGCCTGTGAAATTGTATTAATAACAATTCCTGCAATTCTTCCGAAATTATCAAATGTTGATTCGTTTGACCATGCACCAATCAGTTGGCTGATTGCAATTGGTTCTCATGCATATGGATAACTGATATTGGAATCAATGTCAATCACACCAGTTGTATTAAGGCTTGCATTTGGCTGAACGATCACCTGCGACGAATTATTGATCAGAGAAATCGAAAGCCCCAACGCTGTGGCCAGATTGCCTGATTCAGATTGCGACTTGCTGGTGCGTGTCACACCTGCATCAGCCTGAGAATGAAATTGCTCGACGAGTGTCGAGTTCATTCGGATGTCATTGCCCGAAGAAATCACAGCCTGGCTGCCAATAATCACCTGCGAATGATTATTGACAATCATCACACCAAGGCCCAGAGATGCTTCAAGAAAGGTCTTTGGATCGGTATAAGTAAACTGTTTCAATTGATCTTTAAGATCTTCAAGTTTCTTTTTTTCGTCATCTGTTGCAAAATCGTCTAAGAAGTCAAGGCCGTTAACCCAAGAATTCTTGTCGATTTCCTTCTGAATCCTGGCCATATCCAAAGCCGAAACATCGTATGGGTCGTATCCTTTTATTCGGTTGATCAATCCCTTGATGGGCGGATATTTACCGATGTAAGCTTTATTGGTTAAGTAGTCTGAGGATTTTAATAATGACGTGATA
>JBJTRR010000645.1:0-1259 GCA_046076185.1 bacterium
GTGTCAAGCGTTTGTAGAAGGGTGTCGAGCCGGTCCGGGTTCTCCCTCAGCCGGGGCACAAACTGGCCAAGCCGTTTCAGCTCGTCGCGTGTCAAAAAGTCGTCTTTGTTCGCATCAAGCAGGTTAAAAAATCGCTTCTGCGTCTCTTCACGATTCTTGCCTGCAATCAGCCGCGCCAGCGGGCCAGGGGCCTGGCCCGGGCCGTCAAATGCCTTAGCCTCGCCTTTCACTTCATATTCCACATAGCCCAGCATCATTTCCTCGTCGGTCTGCTGGCCCCACTGCACATTTTTGGTAGGGTCGGGGTTGGCCCGGTTCGCCTCACTGTTGTCATAGGCAGCCGTGGCAATAATTGTTGATCCGGCAGGCACCGGCACGGGTTTGGCCAGCTTATAACGCAATTGCCAGTTAAAATCATAGCGGGGCACATCAAGCACCGTCTCTCGCCGGCCATCAGGGAAAAGAACTTCGTATTTAAACGCCTTGCCCCGCACGTGCATGTGCGGCATGAAGGCCAGAATATCAACGTCTGTCGGCACCTTCTGGCGGGCCAGTTCCACATGATTAGCCGCCCCGGCCGGAATGTTCAGGCCCGGGTTGGCCACGCCAATCACCTTGATTTCATGTTTCGGCGGCGTTTTGCAGAAGGTCATGGCAAATTCAAACTGGTCGCTGGTGGCCTTTCCATTGGGCGTGTAGTGAATCTGAAACCGCAGCCGCGATCCCTTCGGCACACGCTTGCCATAGCCTTCCGGAAAGATCATGGCCGACGTGCCCGGCACATAGCCCGCAAAAAAGCCTCGACGTTCCTGCACATCGTCGTTGCCGGCATCGCCATCGCCCCTGGTTTCAGGCGGTGCGATAAAAACCAGCACATGGTGCACCACAGTCCGTTCCGTCGGCCGCAGTTCCACCGCCTGCACCCAAGTGTCTTCCGTCAGTTTGGTGTCAATTGTCCGATGCTGATAGGGCATCTTGCCCTGGGCAGGTATCTGAATCGGTGCAGGCAGCTTCAAAACAAGGTCGGGCGTGCCGAGTTGCCAGCCGGTGTCAGGGAATTTGCGGGGCAGGGGGGCTTCGGCAGGGTTGCCGGCGGGCATGTCGCCAGCCAGCCAGCCGAGAAGGGCAGTTTTTTCGCTTTCGGCCATGCGGCGGTCGTTCAGCCAGCCAGGGTGCGATTCATAAGTGGCCGGTGCGGCGAACCAGGGGGGCATCTGGCCCCGGGTCACTTCTTTCCGAATCATGCCGCGATGGGCTTT
>JBJTRR010000646.1:0-9643 GCA_046076185.1 bacterium
GGCTTCCCCGCGACTCCACCTCTGTATGATTGATGCTCAAAATGATTTTTGCTCTTCCGGCGTCGATTCCGGGCGTCGTGGCTCGTTGTATGTTGAGAATGCCGAACAGGAAGCAAATCTTGTTGCAAAGATGATTGATCGGCTTGGTTCACGAATTTCGGCCATTCATGCGTCTCTTGATTCTCATCATTATAACGATTGTTCGCACAATGTTCGGTGGCGAACAGCGGAAGGCAAAACGCCCGACCCTTTCACGATTGTCAGTTACGAAGATGTTAAAAATGGTCTTTTTCAACCAGCTTGTGCAATGGCCGAATGGAATTCTGCTGAAATTCCGGCACGAGAGTGGGCGTTGCAATATACCCGTGGGCTTGAAACTGCTGGCCGCATGCCTCTTTGTCTCTGGCCGGTGCATTGCCTGATTGGAACCTGGGGCCATAATTTATTTGAACTCGTTGCAATTGCATTAAATCGCTGGTGCGAGACGACTGGAAACCTTATTGATTTTCAGATGAAGGGCGAATGTGCCTGGACAGAGCATTATTCAGCCATCAGGGCCGATGTGGTTGATCCCGGCCGGCCTGACACATCACACAATATTGCATTTCTCAATGAACTTGAAAAAGCCGATCAAATTGCATGGGTTGGCTGGGCCGGCTCGCATTGCCTGCGGTTTACGGCTCTTGATGCCATTAACCATTTCGGTCCAGGCTCAAATGCAATCGCCCGCAAATCCATTTTCTTTGAAGACGCATCAGCCGCTGTGCCCGATATTCCTGGTTCATCTGTCAAATTCAGTGATCTTCGAAGGCAATTTCTGGATGAAGTTGTTTCCCGGGGCGCTTTGCTGACAACCACCAACGCATTTCATCCCTGAGTCAAAAAACAGATTCAGATATGCCAATCATTCGATCCATACTTGATAACGACCTTTACAAATTCAGCATGCAGAAGGCTGTTCTGGCTTATCGTCAGCGAGTGCCGGTGGCTTATGTTTTTGTGAATCGACGCCCGGAAGGCAAATTTAACAGCAGTTTCGCAAAAGCCCTGACCGACGAGCTTGACGCCATTCGCTGGCTCACACTTGATAAGTGTCAGATGGGATGGCTAAGTGAGAACCTGCCGTGGCTGGGCGATGATTATCTGGAATATCTGAATAACTTTCGTTTTGACCCGGCCGACCTGCAATGGAAGGTGGAAGAAGGTGAGTTGCATCTGACAATCGAAGGATCGTGGGAACGCACCATTCTTTGGGAAGTGCCGCTGATGGCACTGATTTCCGAGCTTTTCTTCAGGCATTGCGAGACCGACTGGGTTTTTGACGAAGCTGCTCAGCGCAGCCGGTTGTCAGAAAAAAGAAAGACATTGCAGGCATGCCAGTTCAGCGATTTTGGCACACGCAGGCGGCGAAGCTTTGAATCGCAGGATCTGGTAGTCAGCGAGCTTCACCAGTGCCCCGGTTTTCTGGGCACCAGTAACGTGCATCTGGCACACAAGTATGCCACAAATGCAATAGGCACAATGGCACATGAGTGGATCATGGGCATTTCAGAGATGGAAGGCCTTCGGCATGCCAATCGCCATGCTCTGCAGATCTGGCAGAAAGTCTATCAGGGAAGGCTTGGGACAGCCCTGACCGACACATTTGGCACCCCTGCGTTTTTCAGCGATTTTGATTCGTCGCTTGCCCGTGTTTTTGACGGGGTCAGGCATGATTCCGGCGACCCGATTGCATTTGCCGATAATGTCATAGACGCATATGAAAAACTCGGTATTAATCCGACCTCTAAACGCATCATTTTCAGCGATGGGCTGAATGCCCGGCAGGCGGCTGAAATACAATCGACACTGGCCGGCCGAATCAACGTGAGCTTTGGAATCGGCACGAGTCTGACAAATGATTTTCCTGGCTCGCCAGCTTTAAACATGGTCATTAAGCTCTCCCGCTGCAATGGCTCTCCGGTGGTGAAGCTGAGCGATGTTCCGACAAAAGCCATAGGCGATCGCGATGCCCTGCGTGTCGCCAGGTGGACATTCTTCGGCAGAGGGCTTGATGAATAATGCAATCTGCAATTATTTCAGCAGTTTCAATTGGCGGCAATACCTGGTAATTGCCTCAAGGTCGCGTCCTTTTATGGTCGCTTCAAATGCAGGCATCACGCCATTGGGCCCGCCTTTTGTAATGATCCGGCGCACGGCTTCTTCATCATCGCCATATTTCCAGGCTTCTTCCTTCAGATTTCTGGGTTTTATGGGTGTCGAATAGGATCGCGGGCCATCGCCCCGGCCCTGCAGGCCATGGCACGATAGGCACTGATTCATGTAAATTTCATACCCTCTCGCCAGCACAGGATCAGCCTTCAACTCTGGCGGCGGTGGCGGCGGCGGAATTCTCAGCGAATAATAAACCATGCCCATCAAAACCAGCATGCAGGCCATCACGAAAAAGATATATCTCCCGGCCCCAATATCCGTCTGGATCAGTTCCGGTTGGCTGGCTTCATCTGGCGTATCCATCGTTTTCATTTCCGCTGGTGCCTGTTTCCTGGTCATTGACTCATTTCATGCTAATTTTCCGACGATCACTCTGTCAAATCTGATTTTGGTTTCCCGTGCTCATTGGTTATAAAACTCTTGCAGATTGCCCATTCTGTGCTATACTGTTTAAGTCTCCTGGTCTTATGTATCTCGACATTTTCTCCATCGCGATTGTGCAGTAAATGAAGGAAAATACCATGGATCTTATTGCTGTAAATGGTCGCCGCAAATCGAACCGGTTATTCGGGAACTTAACGGCTGAAGTCTGCAAGCTTGAAGATCGAACGGTTCTTTCCGCCTATGCTGACCCTTTGCAGATCAACAGCGTCAACGGGTTGCTTGATATTGAGATGCTGGCCCATCGCAGTTCGCAGGTTATTGAAATCGCACAGCCGGGCAATCCCTCAGCACCAGGCATTCCGACACTGGTCGATGGTTTCATGACATACGCCTGGAAGATCAATAACGGCGCGGCATCTGACGGATCGAATTCGGGCGACAGTCTGCTCGAACCCACGTTGCATGTCAACCCTGGCGACATACTGAGAATCAGGCTGAAAAATGGTCTGGGCGACCAACCCACGAATTTTCATACACATGGTCTTGTGATCAGCCCTGCCGGTGATTCTGATAATGTGATCATTTCCATACCGCCAGGTATGTCAAACACTTACGAATATCAGATACCTGCCGATGCCGAGCCCGGCGTGGCCTGGTATCATCCGCATCGCCATGAATATGTTTTAGATCAGGTTTATCGCGGCCTCGCCGGTTTTCTTGTTGTCGGCAGTGCATCCAACGATATTGATCAGGTTCAGAATCTGCCTTCGCGAATGATGATGATCCGTTCAGAATCTTTCGCAACCGATCCAGCCACCGGTCGCACCAGCCTGATTCCGCTTCAGGATGTTAAAAGCGGCAATTTTCAAATGACGGTGAATAACCTTTACATGCCTGATCTTCAGATGCAGAACCCATACGAGCTTTGGGTGGGCCTTCAGGTAGATGTCAGAGACCTGATCCGCACATTTCAGCCAGCCTCGAAAAATCCTGCCGACTGGTATTTTGATCATCCCTTCACGCAAGAGCCATACGCCAGTGCACCTGCCAACACGAATCTGGCGACCTATTATGTTGCGCAAGACGGTAGTGCTTTCCCAATGACAGTTGAAAAAAGCAGGATTGCACTCGCCTCGGGCAAGCGAGTCAGCGAAGTGATTACCTCCCCAGCCCAGGGGCAGTCGGCGTTTGTCGTAGCAACGGCAGTTCAGCCAGTCATCGACCCCACAACCGGTACCTTCCCCTCATTCACACAGCCCATCATCAGAATTACTGGTTTTGGTACGGGTGGAACACCGGGAACGTGGGCAAACAAGTCGCTCACAAGCCCCACCATGCAATACGAAGATCTTTCAAAAGAAAAAGTTGATGTTTATCGTACAGTTGTATTTGAAACCAGGATTTTTGATGGCAAAAAACTATTTATGATTAATGGCCAGATTTATCCGAACGGGCCGGTATTTCAGTCAAGGGCGGGCGAAGTGGAGCAGTGGGAAATTATCAATAAAGATGCTGTGCCGCACCCCATTCACATTCATATGCAACATTTTCAAAGCCAGACCGGCTATGGCTGGGCGCCCCCACCCCACACTTATGACCAGGATGTCTGGTATGCTGATCCAAATGCGACAAGTGTTCTGCGTATCAGGTTCAAGCCAACACTTGGTGAATCGGTCTTTCACTGTCATATTCTGTTTCATGAAGACAATGGCATGATGTCTTCGATTAATGTCATACCTGCCCAGCCCCTTCTGGTTTCGGCAGATGCCGATTTTGGTGGCACGGCCAGATTCTACCCGCTTGGTTCAGCCGACAGCGTTTCTCTCAGGAATGATCCGGTTGCGGTTGTTCAGCCATTTGGCCCCAACTACAAGGCAGGGATGGCGGCTGCCATGGGCGATGTGAATTTTGACGGTGTGCCCGATGGCATTTTCGCAGCCAATCGGGGCGGCCGCGTGGTGGTTCTTGATGGTGCATCGAATTTCAAGAAGGTGATTTACGATTTCAAGCCGTTCGGTAACCGCTTTGCCCGCCGAATGAGTATCAGCTCGGGCGATGTCAATGGTGATAATCGCAGTGATATCCTTGTTGCAGGCGGCCCAGGGGGTAATTCCGTTGTCAGAGTGTTCAGCGGCGCAACCCTCAAGCTTTTGTCAGAATTCACTCCCTATGAACATCAATTTCGAGGCGGGCTGAATCTGGCGGCAGGCGATGTTGACGGATCAGGCCGAATCAGCATCATTACCGCTCCGGCAGGTGCCCACAGCCCCGAGGTAAAGGTGTGGGGCTGGAACCTTTTCACGCCCAATGATCAGCCGGCCATACCACACACCAGCCTTGGTCAGCCACAACTGTCAAATAGCTTTATGGCCGGCGATATGGCCGACCGGCGTGGCCTGACCCTGACAACAACCTACTTTGCTGCCAATACCGGCGGTTTTGCCCGTATCGCCACGGCTCCAGCCCGAAGGGCAAGCCAGGTCTCGGTGTGGCAATTGCCACTGGCGATGGAAATGCAGGGCATGGCAAATTCCGGCTCGATGCAGGCAGAAAATCTGGTGAATTTCAAGCCCTTCGCACAGCGGCAATTCCGTTCCGGATTGACGCTTGGTTCAGTGAATACCACCACCGGCAGCCTGATAACCGTGGCCGGGCGTGGCTGCTATCAACCCGTTGTCAGAACATTCAATGCCCCATCGGGTGTCAGCCCTGTGCCCACCGGGTCATTTGTCAGTCGTCGCAGGGGGCCAGTGGCCATCGCCGGAAGCTGATTTCCTCCGGCGACAATTTTCCAGAATCTTTATTCAGGAATATTCGCCAGTTCCTCGCCGATCAGGCTCATCAGTGGGCGAATGGTGTCGGCCGTGAAGTCAAACCTGGCCCCGGCAGCGGCGAAAAGCTCGGGTAAAGTGCGGCTTCCGCCCAGCGAAAGCGCATGCTTGTAAGCCGCCACAGCCTTTGAAGGATCATGACGAAAAGACTTCCACACCTGTAAGGCACCAAGCTGGGCTATGCCATATTCAATGTAATAGAAGGGGTAAAGGAAGATGTGAAGCTGCCGGTGCCACACATGGTCGCGAATCTCTTCCAGGCCCGACCAGTCCACATCGCCGCCGAATTGGGCTGTCAGGGCCTGCCAGCCGGCACGTCGCTGCTCTCGGGAAGGTTCGGCATGGCGGTAAATCATGTGCTGAAAGGCATCGACCTGGGCAATCCAGGGCAGAATCAGCACGATGCCTTCTAACAACTGTCGATAGCTGCGGTCAGCGTCAGCCTGGTTGTAAAACGAATCGAGCTGGCGGGCACCCAGCAGTTCCATGCTCATCGATGCCACTTCGCAGAACTCCATGGGGCTTTCGCGATAGGCCGCCGGCTCGACCGAACGGCTGGCCAGTGCATGAAAGGCATGGCCTGCCTCGTGCAAAAGCGTTCGCAGGTCGCCATCCTGCCCCACGGCATTCATGAAAATGAACGGCAGCCGGTCTTCTTCAAATGTCGTCTGATAACCGCCAGGCGCCTTGCCCTTGCTGTTCGTCAGGTCAAGCAGACCCGTCTGACGCATGTAATCAAATTGCCCGGCCAGTTCACTGTCAACCTGTTTCAGAATCTCGCTCACACCCGACGAAAGTTTCGCCTCCTCCGTAAATGGTCGCAGTGGCGGGCGCGAAAGCGGGTCAACTGCCAAGTCCCACGGGCGAAGCTGCTCAAGGCCCATCTGTTGTCGTCGTCGGGCCTGAATCTCGCGGGCCAGTGGCACCACGAAGTCGGCCACAGCGTTCTGAAAGGCCTCTGCTTCGGCCACGCCATAGTCAAATCGCTCGCGGTTGCGATACGAATAATCGGTGAACGAAGCGAATCCGGCCTCGCGGCCTATCTCCACACGCAGCCGGTGCAGGCTGTCAAAAAGGTCGTCAAAGCGTGCCTTCTCCTGCAGGCGTCGCAGGGCCACCACCAGCCAGGCTTCCACACGTGTCGCACGGTCTGTTTCTTCCTGCAGTGGTGCCATCTGTGCCGGCGTACGCTCCTGCCCGCGCCAGGGCACACTCAGCGATCCGACAAGCTTCTGATATTGCTGGGTCAGCTCGCTCACCTGCGTTTCACGCGAAATGTTGGCTTCGCGGTAAAGCGACCGCCTGTTCTCCATCGCCCTGTCCATCAATGGAAACCCGCCATCATGCAGGCTGCTGCGGAAGGGTGAATCCAGATACTTATTACGCAAGTCCTGTGCGATTGGCTTGAGATTTGGCTCAATTTCCCGCACAAATGCCAGATAGGCGGCCTCGCACGCCGGGTCGTCGGTCTTCAGCGTCATGGCAACATATCGCTTGTTGCCCACCTGCCCCACGGCCGCGTCAAGCTCGTCTTTCGCCTTCATCCAAGCCTGCAGGTCGTCGGCCGATTCAATTGGCCATTCGCCCAACTTTTTATACCATGGCTCAATCTCGGCCCAGGTTTCCAGGCTGGCTGAAGCAGGAAGCCATTTTCTGGGGAATGTCGCCGGCTGATACGTGGTGCTCATGATCCATCGGGCTCGCAGTCACAATTGGGGTGGTTATCAATTCAACCCAATATAATGAGGCAGGCCCGGCTGTGGCAATTGCCCGCAGATGATCATTGGGTGAGATCAGTCACCGGGCCGTTGTTCCATTCATCAGCACTTACCTTTCCGGTTATGTGGAAGGTGCGTTGTTTGCTGGGTTAACAGTTGTTTTTCCGAAGAATTCCGAGGCCGGGTGAATTGACATGAGCCTGCTGGGAAGATAATACTTGAGATATGAGGTTCAGTTTCTGCCTTCCATCAATGGCCTGTTTTTGCCGATCTGTGGTCATCGGTTGGGTGGCTCTTCTTCTGGTTTCGTTTTCGCCCCATGCAGGTGCAACAGTTTCGGTTGATGTGGATAGCCACTCGCAAATGTGTGGCTGCGGAATGAAATGCAAACGCAACCGCTGCTGTTGTGAGCGTGAAAAAAGCAGCGATGTCACTTTCAATTCAGGCGATCAATCGTCGAGTGTGAAACAAAAAGCCGGCACACCGCCCTGCCAGTGGTCGGCCCCGTGTGGTGAATCGCCAGCTTCGCCACAAAGCCCGCAGAACAGGCCGTTTTCTTCGAAGCCCGATATGATCAGCGGATTTAATTTTTTCGTAACGAACCTTGCACTGGCCAGAATCATTCCTGAGGATCACTTTTACAAAAATATTCATTTCAGCAGTATCGATCGACCACCAAGGTTTCTGTTCCCGATTTAATCACGCACATCCGTTTGCCTGTATATCGCCATAGCCATCTGGCCTGATTCAGTGCAAGCCTTTGGAATTGAAATCAATTCAATTTCATCTCAAGAATTTGTGCGAGATAAAATTCAATTTATTCCGGAAACCGAGTTCATCAAAACAGGACTGTGCCCGGCTGGGGCTCATCCTGATTTTCATGAACGAACAAGATCGAGTTTTTTGACGCACAACTGTTTAAGGAACAGTCAGATGATCGATATCTCTAGAAAACGAAACGCTTTTACATTGATCGAACTGCTGGTGGTGATTGCCATCATTGCCGTGCTCGTTTCATTGCTGTTGCCTGCCGTGCAGTCGGCCCGCGAGGCTGCCCGTCGGGCTCAGTGCACGAACAATCTCAAACAACTCGGCATTTCGCTGCACAATTATCATTCCACCAACAATTGCTTTCCTGTCGGTTTTCTCTACCCACAGTCAGGGCAGGCAGCATCCGGCATTCCGGTGCTGCATTACCGCTGGTCGGTTCTGGCGCAGCTTTCGCCTTATCTGGAACAATCCAATGTCTATAATGCTCTGAACATGAACTGGCCGATTTCGGCCGGGCCATCGGCCATTTACGGCACGAACCCGTGGACACCCTTTGGTGCCAATACAACCGTCATGGCGGCAAAAGTAAGCTTTTTCCTTTGCCCCAGCGATGGCCAGGCGCCACCTACCACTTTGCCGGGCGGTGTTACCGCAGGGCCTTCCAACTATCACTTTTGTACGGGCGATGGCTCGCCGGGCTCGGTGGTGCCGGGCGATTCGGGAGCCACCGTTCCTGCCAATGGTGCCTTTGTGCTGGGCGGGCCGCAAAGTGTATCGACGATTACTGATGGCTCAAGCAATACCGTTGCCGGGTCGGAACAGTTGATCGGGCCGGCCGCGGGCGGCGCTTCAACCGTGACAGGTGCGACGAACAGGCCACAGGATATTCGTCGGGGGGCGGCGATTTCAACTGCACCACTGACGGATGCCGGATGTGCCAACCCCACTGGCTGGCGGCTTGATAAAGGCTATGGCTGGTGGGATGGCGACTATCGCACCACGCTTTATAACCACTATCTCACGCCGAATTCAAAGAGCTTTGACTGCTGGCAGTCAAGCCCGCCGCACAACCCGGCGATCAAAACGGCACGGAGCAATCATCCAGGCGGCGTAAATTCGCTGTTTTGTGATGGCCACGTGCAGTTTGTGAAGGATTCCATCAGCCTGACAAGCTGGCGCGGCCTGAGCACCCGCAACGGCGGCGAAGTGATTTCAGCCGACTCTTACTGATGAAAGAGATTGGCAGTCAAGCCCGAGAAAAAATACGTTTCACGGGCTTTTACTTCATGGAATGCAGGCCGATGAGGGTGCCTTCGGTGTCTCTGACAAGTGCGATAAACCCATGAGGGCCGATGGACATTTTCTCGCGGACGATGGAGCCGCCGGCATTGGCGGCACGCGCCACCTGAACTGAGCAATCTTCGCAGGCAAAATAAACCACCACCGAATTGCCGCCTGAGGGGAAGCCCGGCACATAGGCCAGTGCCCCATTACAGCCGTAGGTGTTAACATCGCCGGGAAACGCCCAAAGCTCGGGGTTGGCGTCGGTCAGCTTCTGCAGGCGGGTTTCAAAGACAATTTCGTAAAAAGCCCTGGCCCTGGAAATATCCTGCACATAGATTTCAAACCAGCTTATGGCATTACCACGCATGATCAATGGCTTTCAGAAGATCAGGCCTTGCGAGCGGCCCTGAGGGTTGACTGGTGTCGGATATGGCTGTGTTG
>JBJTRR010000647.1:0-18477 GCA_046076185.1 bacterium
TGGCTTGGTTTGCGAAAGACCAAGTGGCCAGATGAAGCCGGACATGGATGTCGGGCAACGATCATAAAATAAGATCGAGTGGGATGGCAGGATGCCGACCATGCGAACAAATTCTCGAAAGAATAATTATCAGGCCTCGCCATTTCAGGCGATCGGGCTGGGCATGGTTATTTGTTTCATGACATCGGGCTGCATGTCGCCCATGGGTGGCGTGGCAGGTGCCGCAGGTGGGGCAGCAGGTGCGTTGGGAGCACCGGCGGCAGCCACGGCAGGGCAGCCGGCAACATTATGGAGCTTTCTTGGTCTTTCCAAGGCCCAGAAGGCCGCTTGCCTGCAGCAGCTATGTGCCAACCCGCTTCTGGGGCCGGCCGCGAATGCCATGCTGGCGCCCGTGAGTGTCTTCACGGGGGGGCTTTTTGGTGGCCTTTGTCCGCCAAGTTCGTCATTTGGCCAGGGCAATTCGCCCGCCCAGCAGGTGGCCAGCGCAGTTGCCGCCGATGAAGCCGCCGCCAAGCAGAGAGTCGCTGCTGTGGAATATCTGGCCACCGTTGACTGCCACTATTGGCCCGACGTTGAAGAGGCCATTATCGCATCGCTTCGCACGGATCGTAATGAATGTGTGCGTTATGCCGCTGCCAAGGCCTTGATCACAGGCTGTTGCTGTGGCAAGAAAACGATTGAAGCCTTGCGGATTGTGGTTGACCGGCTTGAGACGGATGGCAACCCTTCGGAAAATTCTGACCGGGTTGTTGCCGCAGCCTGCTTGGCCTTGCAGCGATGCCTGGCTGTTTATTGTGAAACGGCCGAGCCAAAACCCGCTGAACTGCCGGAAGCCCTGCCCGAAGAGAGCCTGCCCGAAAAGACTGTGGCCGGCCTGGCCCAGAATGGTGGCGTGCAGCAGGCTTCGCTGGGGAATTTGCCGGGCGGCCTGCCCGAACAGGTTCGTCAGGGGGCCGACCCCACCATCGGCATGATGATTCCGCCCAAGATTCGGACGTATTATCGTGGCGAACTGGCTAAAAAACCGCGTGAAATGCTTATCAGCGAATCATTTCAGTCGCTCAGGCTGGCCACCTCGAACAAATACTGGCTTGGCACATCAACCATCCCGCCTGGCAGCCAAAGCCTGAAGGATATTGTGGATAAGGCAATGTCGATTGAGCCGGCAGCGATCAAACCGCTCACGCGAGACGAAATTCTGAACCTCAGGCGAGTGCCATCACCTGCCCTGATACCGGCTGAAACCAACGCGTTGCCGCCATTACCGCCTGAATACACAGCACCTGCCGAGCCTGCCGAACCACCGGCCCGGCTGCCTTCTGCAGTAACAATTCCATCACCCAAGGTGCCTCCGGTACTTTTGGGTAAACCGGTGAATTGATTGCTGGAACCAGCAAAACGGCCTTAAAGCAACTCGTGGTTCACAATTAAGTGTGAATGACGGGCAAAGGCAGTTTATTTCATTTTTCAGTATGGGCCAGTTTATCAGGTTGCCCGGGCATGTTGAAAATCGTTAACAAATTCAAAATCATGCAGGTTTCCGGGTGATATAATACATTTGGACGATTCAACTACTGGATTGCATCTGCATCTCGAATCAGCGGTTAACATTAGCAAGCAGGTTGCTTCGCATGTCACTCCCCGACTTTTCATCAGTGCTTGCCCCTTTTGATAGTGATAAACCGGCGGGTGAACCGCTGGAATATACGACCAAAACGCGACTTGATGACAATCGTAAGTCGGTTGACCCGAATGATTTTGACGAGAGCGATCCACAACGGCCGGCCGAGCCGAAACATGCTGACTGGCAAGATATTGTGAGTCTCTGCTGGGAAACGCTTGAGACCAAAACCAAAGACCTGAACCTGGTGGTGCGGTTGCTTGAGGGAATTACCCGGCTGGATGGGTATCCGGGGCTTGCCCAGGGGCTGGTTTTTCTGAATGCGTATATTGATGCCTGCTGGGATTTCACCTACCCGCTGGTGGAAACGGAAGAAGACCTGGAATTACGCGCCGGGCCATTTGACTGGCTTGCCGACCCGCAGAGAGGTGCCCGATTTCCGACGACTTTGCGCATGCTTCCGATCATCGACGACGGCATGAACAGCTATTCGGTGATCGACTGGAATGGCTCAAGCAACCCGAACGCCACGGCCACGATGGAGATGATGAACAAGGCCATTGGCGCCATGTCGTTTGAAGTGGCAGAAGCGAATTATGACGCTCTCAGGCAATCGCGTGAGCAACTTTATCAAACTCAAAATCAGCTCAACGACTTCATGGGCCCCTATGCGCCTTCGCTTTCAGCGATTATTCAGGCTGTTGACGAATGCGAGAAAATTGCCGAAGGAATTTATAACAGGCTGAAACCTCGCCCGGTGGATTCAGGCGATTCTGAATCGGGAACTGACGGTGGTTCTGGCGATGATACGAATCAATCATTTCGGGCTGATGGGCAGGGATGGTCGGCCCAGAATGCGCGTCAGGCCCGCGATGCAATTTATGCCAGGCTGAGCCAACTGGCCGACACGCTGATTGAGCTTGAACCACACAGCCCCATTCCTTACCTCATTCGGAAGGCGGTTGACCTGGGCTCGCTGCCTTACCCTCAATTGATGTCGCGAATACTGGAAAATTCTGAGGCTCTTGAATCGATCCGGCGGGAATTTGGATTGCCGCAGGATGAGATGTGACGACCCTGGGCAGGTCTTGGTGGAGCATCAACCCGACCTGTCGTCGGAATTATTTATTTTCGATATCCCTGTAACTTCATGAACTGATTGACATTGACCAATATTCAAAAATACCTTAAATAGATTGCAGGCTGAATGGATTCGGCCACTGGAATCAATACAGGATGTAAGATGATTCAGAGAATATTATATTCTGATGTCGCACGTCTGTTTGATTTAAGATCTGCGCGATTTCTCGTCGCTTCAGGTTGCTTGATATTTTTATCGGCGGATTTGCCCGCCCAATCCAGTCAAAATCAGGTTGCCAGCCCACAGCAGAAATCGGTGACCGTCAGTGAAAAAATGAACCTGCCCTTCCCTGATATTGATTCCATGCTGAATTTCAACGGCATTGGATCGACCCAGGCGGCCACGACGCAGGATATACCCAGCCTTCCGGCAAAACCTGCCGGGGTGGCCGTTAAAGCACCGAAAATCGAGGCCCCGGTTCCGTTCCCGACGTCGAAAATCGATGCCCCGGTTCCGTTTGATCTGCCAAAACCCGCCGGTCAGGCTAAGCCGGCATCGGCCGGTAATCATTCGATTGTTGTACTCAAACGATCAGATAATGCGGTGCAGAAGACATCTGTCGTATCGCCGGAATCGATATTGCTTGACCCTGGTGTCGAACTGGCGGGCTGCACGCGCTGCGGCCAGTTGGGCGACCCCGGCAGCCTTGATTTTGGCTATTGCGCCACAGGCCGGTGCACGCCTGGCCGGGCGATGTGCTATCCCTATGTGGGCGATTCGCTGTTTGAGCGCATTTCATCGCTGGTTTATCAGTGCCTTTCCTGCCCTGACCCCTGCTATGAAGCCACGTGGAACCCGCTGGCAAATGCCGCGATTATGGATAACCCGCGGCCGCAGACCATGATGCGAATCAGGTATGACCGCTTTTCAAACATCACTACACCTGACAGGGCCGGCTATTTCTGGGCTCAGGCCAATGGCAAGGGGCTGGGGCCAAAGCCCTTGCGATTGTCACAGAGCACGCCCGTGAAGCGGCCTCTGGTGCAGCAGCCGATTTTTGTAAATTTTGATGAAGGTTCTTATTCGATGGAAGCCGGAGCGGCCGGCAAAATGTCGTTTTTCATGACTTTTCCGTATCGTAATTTCAATTCGAATGAAACTTACAAGGGTGCTTCAGGTTTTGGCGATATGAGCCTTGGCACAAAGTCAGTGATATTTGACAGTGAACTGTTTCTCATGACATTTCAATTTAAAACCTATATCCCCATTGGCAGTGCGACGAACGGCCTTGGCTTGGGCACAGTGCGGTTTGAACCATCGCTTTTGATGGCCCTGAAACTCTCGGAAACTTCGTATATTCAGGGTCAGGTGGGTGAATGGATTCCGCTTTCTGCCGGTTCAAACTATTTTGGTTCCATTCTGCAGACCAAATTCTCGTGGAACCAGCAGCTTTCAGAAATCATTCCGAATGTGCCACTGATCGGCTTTGTTGAGCTTGATACATGGTCGTTTCAGGGCGGCAGATACACAGAGCTTTATTACACCCAGAACAAGCAGTTACGAACCATATCAATGCCTGCCAACAGCCAGACCTATCTGAACCTTGGCCCTGGCATGCGAATTGCATTTGGAAATAAAATCGATGTGGGCACGGCCGTGCTTATGGGCCTGGGCCCTGCCTCGTGGGGTAACCCGATATTTACTCTTGACTTGCGATGGATGTATTAATGCAATGAGACTTTAATTTTTGAGCCGGTTCATCAGCCGCCTGACAAGCTCATTGGCATCAGGCAATTTTGTTGGGGTTTTATTTTCATCAGGTGCCATTTCATTATCAGCTTCAGATGATTCAGACTCGGAACTGATTTTTAAGTCAATGCTATGGATATTTGAAATATCGGGCTTGATGGATTGCATTTGTGTTTCGGCAGCTTTTGAAATTTGTTCTGCTTCTGTTTTCAATTTCGCCGAGATTTCATTTTTGCCCTTTTCCAGCAATTGATTTGACGCGGTAATTTCATCGTTAAAGGTATGCCACTGGTTTGAAATGCTGGTGATTGAGTCTGGGTTGGAAGCAAAACTGGCCAGTTCGTCGAGGACGGATTTTTGCGATGACGCCATGGAAACGACGGCAAAAATGTCGGGCAGAGGGATGGCCTGAACGGCTTCAGCCAGTGCCTTCAGGCTCTCGCCAGGAATGGCGTCAGGCGGGCTCGGCTGGTTATCTTCAGGGGTTGTAATGGGTTCTGGTGTGACGGCGACTTTGCTGGCTGGCGAAGTGATGAGTTTTACGGGAGCATCGTCACGTTTTAGTGCCAAAAGGCGGCTGGAACGGTCGCGGCTTTTTGACCATGGCCTGTCGCATTCGGGGCAAAAGATTTCCTGCCAGAGCCGATCCGGGCAATCGGGCATCAGACAGCCAAGAATATGATTTTCAAGCGGTTCAAAAAGGCTGTTGCATTTATCGCATTTGAAATATTCCGGATTCATTTCGGCTGAATTGCATTTGTTACAGGCACCCGGCACACCGCCGAGCGGCCGTTGCATGCAAAAAACGCCGATGTAACCGGAAATCTGGCTATTGGGAACTGAGGGGCTCCAGAGTTCGGTCATTTCGGCCAGAGACCACCTGGTGTCGGGGCCTCGCTGGGGGTCGTTCAGTCTGATTTCACCAGCAATGGGGTCAAAATGTGTCATTACCGAAAAATGGCCGGTTGGTTTGTCAAAATCCAGGCGGTGATTGATAATGACACTGATATTGGCCCTTTGACACTCATAAAGAGCTTTCCAGGGTTGTTCCAGGCGGGCAATTGTGGTGAGCAGCCCGCGCCTTCGGGCGAAAGCGGCCAGTTGATAGGTTTTAATGCGGGGCTGGCCGTCTGGTCCGGTGGTAATCAGCTCGGAAGCGATGGCTTCAACAGACGTTGGCTGATCATTTCTGGCAAGTACCATGGCGAGAGCAGCCGCCCCGCACGACCCGGGCTGAAGTTGTGCCATGAAGGGCATTCGTCGCATGAAACCGCTTCTCCGCCGCTTTGGAAAATGATGAAGTTCAGGAGTGATCAGCCGATCAGGACAGTCACGGCGCCGGGCCCAATGATGATTCCGCCATGGGCTGTGGTGTCGGTGACACGTGCGGCCGGCAGGTTATTGATGAGAACCGTTGGGCATCCGCCCAGAATGGTGTCGGGCGGGCCAACGCAGACACACATGCCCGTCATGGTGGCGGCGGGCAGGTTCATGATAAGCACGGTTGGCACGCCTGGTGGCAGAATGGGGCCGCCCACGTGCGGCACGGGGCCGGTGAACATGGGGCAGGTGTGCATGTCGGTGATTCGGGCGGCGGGAAGACCCATGTGAAATATCCTTCAGGAAGAGAATTTCATGATCAGGGAAAAAGCCCCTGTGGCCTGGTTTGGTCGGTGGCTGATTTTCCGGCGGAATAAGCCGATTGCGACCAGTCTATTTTGCCTGAATCAACCAGCAGACCAAGCTGGATAAAGCGGGCGATGGCTTCTTCGGGCTTGATTGAGGCATGAGAAGCGGCAGCAATCTCAATAGCGGCAGCCACAAGAATACCGCAGAGGCGAGGGTCGGCCTTCACCTGGGGCAAGTGTGGTGCGCTCATGGTGGGCCCTGACCAGGCGATGGCCTTGGCGAGGTAATCTATGGGCGATTCGGGGGGATGTTCCCAATTCAGGGCATGAATCTGGTCGCGATGCATGTCAGTGGGATCAATCACCCAGCGCAGAATCATTCCGGGGATTTCTGCACTCAGGCGAGGCTTGCTGCCTACATCTTCAATGCATAAAAGCCCCCACCAGATGGCATGCCGCAGGGGAAATTGGGAAGCCATCCAGCGACAGGCATCGAGGTGAAGGCCTTTTTCCATGAGCTGGCGAAATGCGGCCGGTGACGGATCGCCCGAAGCTGCAAAAACAGCCTTGGCCGCTTCGCTGAAAAGCGGTGGGCCCAGGGCCAGGCTATCGATCACTTCGGGTGGATTGGGGTTGTTCATGATCAGATGGTTTGAGTTTTTTAGAGCCAGCCCTATGATTTGCCGCTGGAATCAGATGAAATGGTCGCCAATTCCGGGGAAGGTATCGAATGATGTGGAAGGAATAGGGCTGATCAGTGAATAGTCTGCAACCTGATGCAGATACCAGCCAGCCGGGAGTAGTTGATCGTCAGCGATTTGCTCGGCAATGGCAATAAAGCTGTGGAGGATCGTGTTGTAAACAGTGACGTCTGTCATAGAAGCAATCGTTAGAACCGCACCGGCAACGAAATGCCCGGTGACACCGGCGGGTGCCGGCACAAAAACAGGCACATGAGGTGGCATGATAGTGCCTTCAGACCAGGCAACGGCACGGGCCAGTAGCCCTTCCGCAGTCTTCCATGGCAGGGCATCAGCGTGCTGGGCAGCAATTTTTCTGAGAGATTCCTGAGGATTCATGGCCCAGCGCAGGCAGTTTCGAACGGAGTCAGCGGCCGTGCCGCCCTGGCCAAAAGTGGGGCAGGCCTCGCCGCAGACCAGGCCCCAGAAAATAGCCTGACGAAGAGGCAGAATCTGGGCGATGATTTCCACAAGTTCGGCCGGGTGATCAGCCAGCGATTCTTTAAAACTTGCCCAGTTAACCTGTTTTGCACTTGCAAGCCGGGCTTTTGTGTGGTCAGAGATTCGGGCGTGAACAAGCGTTGGCGATTCACGCAGTAGTCGTTCAAGTGATTGATGAGTTGGGTTTTGGGTAGCCATGGGTTGAATCTTTTGAAGTGGGTATGATTTTGATTAATCCATGGTGATTCCGGCGTTTCGCTTGGCCATGGCCGAGGCGGAAGCCTGAATCATCACGCCCTTTTCCTGATGCTGTACTGATGCCTGAACTGTGGTGTTAAGGCCTTTCAGGGTTGCCCCTGCCGAGGCAAGTTCAAGGCTGTTGCCCGAAGCGTTTTTCATGGTGGCCGATTGCTGCCCTGTGGCAGTAAAGCTGGCCCCTTCAATCGTCACAGACTGTTTTGCCTTGAGGCTGATGGACTGGCCTGAGAGATTGAGTGCACCATTGCCGGCATCAATAGTGACCCCGCCCGACGTTGATTTAATATTGATAGCACCACTGCCCGAATCAATAGTTACGACACCATTTGAGGTTTTAATGGTCATGGTGCCGCCGTTGGTGGTGATTTCAACCGGTTTTTTCTTGGTTGTCACGGCGATTTTATCAGTATTAAGGAGAATATTCTGATCAGAATTGGCGGCATTGATCTGACAGGAGCCTGCAGAACCCGTGTCGATGATCATTTTGCCGGTGCTGTCAGCGCAGATGTGGGAAAATTTATCACCATCCTTGCCAGTGCCAAGACTGAAAAGCTGGCCGCCCATCATCACCAGCGAGCCGGTGGGGCTGCTGCCGCCTGGCACACCTTCTGCCACAATGGCAATGGTGCCCGCCTTGCCGCCGCAATTCGGAAAGACGCTGGTATCTGCCGAGGCACGCATTAAAATCGATTGCCCGGTGCCGATCAGGGTGCTGCCTTCGGCCAGCATGACCTGATGGCTTAGCTTGGTGGAAACACCATTTGACATTTGCTTGATCATGTCGGCGATGGCGCTGCCGGCGGCAGATAGGGCATTGGTGGCGGGAGTCATCGTCACGCTGCGAGCCTGGCCAGTGAGCGGGCTGGCGGCCGATTCCATGCCGGCGAATTTCGCTACGGCCGATGTTCCGTTCATGGCTGATGTGACGACCTGCCCCAGCAGACCACCCATGAGATTTTCAGAAGAAAGCCCGACCAGTGAGCCGGCTACACTGCCCCGCCCTTTGGTTGAGTAGGAGTCGTCGGTAGTGGCGGCTGAAACCACATTGGCGGCTGATTTGGAACAGATCTGCCCCAAGGCCTTGTTGACTGAATCGGTGCTGGTTTTGACAGTGCCCAGAATGCTGACATGCGAGCCCTGGTCAAAGACATAACGGCTGCCAACACTTACATGATTCTGGGCTCCGATGACGATGGATGCAGTGCCCGGGAGAGATTTGTCGGAATTGCCGGGCAGACCGGTTGCTTCGCTAAGCTGGTCGAGTTGCGATACACTGAGCCCCGCAGCCTGAAGCCCGGCGGGGGCCATCACGATAGACCAGCAGTCGCCGAGAATCATGCGAGTATCAACACCGATGACCGTGTCCATCTGGTTTCCATAAACCATCGAGCCGCGATAGCTCAGGCCTGGTGTCTGGGGCATTTCCCAGGTGTTCCACGATTTGGAGAGATCAGAATTGATCGGGTTCTGGTTTTTCCAGTAATCGCCAGGTGTTGCCGTTACGGATGATTTGGAATTGCCCTGGCCGGCATCGCCACCACCCGACCCTGAGCCCGAGCTGGAGGCCTGGAATTTGCCGCCAAAGCGTTCGAACGAATTTCCTGCGACAGTCATATAGCGAGTTCCACCAACAGTTTGCAAACAAGTCTGTTCGACCTGAATGGTGAGGTCGCGTTCCGAGTGCAGACGCATCTCTTCCTGGCCCTTGTTGTCATTAATCGCCAGACCGCTGAACTGATTGAAATTGCCGGTGGGTGTTGACGACTTGATGCCGCTGAAGGCTTTGTTGGTTGGCAGCTCAAAAGGCGGCATGTTGGTCGAGTTGTAAACCGAACCGATAGCGATGGGGCGATCAGGGTCGCCCTGCTCAAAAGCCACCAGCACTTCCTGCCCGTCTCGCGGCAGCGAGATAAAGCCCCAAACCGAACCGGCCCATGGCTGGCAATAGCGTATCCAGCAGGAATTCGTCATCATGCCATCAGAACTTGAGGCCTGTGTGGCCCATGGAAAGGTGACTTTAATGCGGCCGTATTTGTCGGTCAGGATGGGGTCCTGCTTGCTGTTGTCGCCCGACGAACCGCCCGAGCTGTTGCTGGAATCAGAACCGGCCATGACGGTTGCGGTGAGAAGGCCATCAATTCTTGGCCTTGGTGTGGCCAGAGGTGGTGCCCACTGGGCCGTGGAAGGAATGCACCGGAACCGGCTTCGGCAAATGAAAGGGCCAATGCCATCGCCAGCCAGCCCTGGCAGCAAATTCGATGTCTGATCAAATTCGAGGCGTGTGCTTATGACCAGATAATCGCCATTACCATTAAAATGAGATGTCAGCGAAAATTTTGAACCTGCCTGAATCGATGCCGAGTAGGCCATGGCATCGCAGGTGACGGCTTCACCCGTGGCCCGTGTGATATCCAGCGAAGCATAGCGATTGGCCAGGTCAGGCAGCGAGTTGAGCCCGCTGGAATTTTCGTTGCCATCGGGGTTGATCGAATCAACAAAGTGGGCAGGCATGCCGGGGTATCGGCCGAGAATGGCCTTGGAAAGATTGCCGGCTGTGAGGGAATGGCTGATTTTGCCGGCACTCAGGGAGCTGCTTTGCTGCTTGCCCGTGCCCTGAACCACCTTGGCGGCCTGCTCAAACTGATAATCAGTGAGGGATGCCGATAAGGAGACAATTTTCTGGGATTTCAGCCATTCAACAATTATCGGAGCCTGTTCGGTAGCCGGCGGATGCTGCGGCATATAGGCCAGTGAAGAGGCATTTCCCGAACTGATTGCGGCCGACGAAAGATTGTCGGTGATGATCATGTCGTCCTTGCCACTGCTGAATTCAAAGAGAAAAACCAGCCCTTCCTCTTCCATCAGTCGGCAAACGAAATCAAGATCCGATTCATTAAACTGGACAATGTAATTGCGGGTGGGTGGCGTCTTCGAGACTTTGACGGTATTACTGATTTTATTGATTTTTAAGATCGTCTGAATGACCTGCAGAGCCGATCGATTTTGAAATATCCGGCTGTTGATGCAAAGGCCCAGAACACGCAGACCTGGCTCGATAACCATTCGATATTTGCAAAGCCCTGGCGAACTTTGGTTAGCCGCAACCTGTGCCCCCTGGGAAAATTCAGTCACCAGGCCCGAGATCCAGCGAGGCGAAGAGCCACCACTGTCCATCGAAACACTGGCCTGTTTGCCAAGAAGGCTGTCAAAAGAAACGGTGGTCGATGCTTCAGCCAGTAGGTCAAGCTCAAACCGGAATAACTGATTAAGCCCTTCCTGGCCTGACATTTTGGCCACCACCAGCACATCTTGCCCAAGTGGCGTTGTCAGTTTTGCGACCCGGTTTTTTTGAGCGAAGAAACTCATGACGCGTTCTCCTTGCCTCCGGCCAACATCGCATAACCCTTCTTCTCTACGATCATTACCAGAATTGGGTTCACCAGGAATATGGTCTCAGCGATTTTTATTGCCATGATACATAAATTCAGAGGTTATTACCTGACTTCCATCCGGATGGGGTGTATGGAATTTTCAGTCTTGCCGTTTTGTAACGATTTTGATTTTTAAAATAAATGGAATAAGAGCGGTGAACTGCGAAAAAAGGCTGAGTGGGTTATAATTTTTGATGAGGAAACACGGACAGGATTTGGCAACTCTTGCAAAGAGAGAAGATCCAAGTCTGAGTTTCGGTTGACGCTTGGGAATATTGGTGCAATGCAGGGTTGCCTGACTGAATTGACAGAGTGCCATGGAAAAATCGACTTCAAACGAATCAGAACCTGTGGTGTCGCAATTGATTCAGGAAGCAATATGTACATCAGCATATGAGTCTCAGGCACGCTGGAAAAGTGGCCGGGAGGCGAGACTGATTGAGGCCCGGGGAACAGGGTCAGATTCACTTGAAATCATAAGCCCCGGGGGGGAGTTGGAACTTACGGTTCGATTCACGCCGGAAGGTGCAAAGATCGTTGTTCCAGGTGGCAGATTAAATCTCATTGCTGATGAAATCTCAGTACAGACTGAAAAAATGAAATTGAAAGTGGAACAAGATGTGGAGTGGGAGGTGGGTGGCCAGTTCAAGGTCCACTCTGGCGAAACCCAATTAAAATCAGAAAAAGATATTTCAATTAATGGCAGATTTTTAAAACTGAATTGTGATGAAAGTGGCGAAGTGAATGACAATCATCCAAAAGACGATGTCAAATTAATTGACAACGAAAATAGGAATAATTAAAAATGCAATGGAATCAGAATCAGTCTGGTAATTCGAAACTATCATTTGAAAATCGAAGTGAAGGGCTATCGCCAAAATTACCATGGAAACGGTTTCGTAATTTCACTTACAGATTTGCACGGGCTCGTCTGAATAAACTGGCTTTGTTAATCGGTTTTATTGGTGCCTGTTTATTCACGCTGTTATCACTTTTTTTTGTTTTAAGCTGGTATCAGCCTGTTGAAACACAAAGATGGATCATCGTAACAGAAAAATATACGCAGAACCTGGCTGTTGATCATACTGTGCATGCAGCAAAATCAGGGCTTTTGATGGCTGATCTTTTGAAATCAGGCGGAAAAAACCTTCTTTCACCTGAGACATTTGGAGTTTTTCCTGAAAATGAAATCGAGATGCGTCATTTAATGGAATTAAAACCGGAGAATTTAGAAAGATCGACAGTAGATAACAATTGCAAAGCCTTGATTTACCAGTTTTATTGTCATGGCCTCTCCGACGAAAAAGGCCCGTATCTTCTGATTGACTGGTTATCCGGCGGGATTGGTGAGCGAATCGATCCGCCCAAGGAGTCTGATAAAATCAGGGTCAGGGAATTATTGCAATCTCTTGTCAAACTGGCTAAAGGGCGTCCATTAGCCGTATTTTTTGATACGGAACATTCGCTTGAATTTCAACACCTTGGGGTTACTGATAATCAATTTGCCGAAAAACTGATTGAGCTTGAGCCTTGGATCGAATCAATTCCGAATCTTACTGTTATTTCATCTACATCAAACGATGAAATTTCAGAGATGGATCACTTTGAAAGCGAAAGTTTATTTGGGAGAATTCTCAGGAAAAATATCGAGTCACCATCGCGGCTGGGTGGGTCATTTACCCTGGCAGAGCTTTTCGATGCCACCCGTGAAAATGTCAAATATGAAGCACAATCAGTATATCATGCACAGCAGAATGCTGTATTATTGCCTTTTGGGTCGATTGGTAGAAAACGAGCCGAAGCAATTAGAATTCGAGCGATGCGATCATCTTCGACAGAACGATTTCTAACTCAGCTCAGTTCGACTGAAAAATCAGTTTCGTCATATGATGATAAGAGTTCAATTAATAAAAATAATCAAACTGAAAAAGATGTCAATTCCTGGGGATCAGCATATCAAAAGTCTGAGTTGGGAAACGTATGGGCGACATATGAAAGAATTTCAAAAATCAACCCGCCTCCTTACTGGAATTATCCGAACAAATGGAAAGTCTATAAGGCCGCAATCAGTCGTTATGAGCAGTTGATTCTCATTGGAGAAGCATCTGAAGCAAACATAATATTCCCTATCATTCAAAGACTATCGCAGGAACTTGAGCAGCCGTTTATATTACCAAGACATCTGATTAATGGAACAATGAGCCTTCTTGAAAAATATTATGCTAATACAATTAAGTATCAGCCTGAATGGTTGGCATCTGATTTTGAAAAAGCCTGGGCTGATCCGAATCTCAATGTAGAAAAGCCGATCTCGAAACTCATAGCCAGGCTGGCAACACTTCCTCCGATCACTCATCCAGAATTGCAAGTTACAATACCGGTAAACGTCTCGCCGGTTCAGGGAAATCAGTCGGTTAGGGAATTAACAACAAATACCTCAGCAGGAATTAAAAGAAATTCTGGAGAAGAGCCAGAGGATCCTGCGAGTAAAAAATCCAATGAATCAGAATCATCGTTACTTAGCCGATTAGGGATCAGATCGACAGAAAACCCAAAACAGACATCCAAACAAAAACAATCATCAAGCGATTTAGACAAGATTACATCAACATCTCAAACAAAAAAGTCGAATATAGACTCCGAAGAATTAAAAACGACCGCTTTAAATCCTGCGACTCAGAAAGTCGATGAGACCAAATCAAAACCTAATGAAACAGATCCATTATTAACAACCGAAAAGACAAATACCAAGGAAGAGAAATCTGATGAATTAAAACCAGTATTGATTTCAGATATGCCGCCTTATCAGAGATATTGGCTATATCAATTAATACTTCCAAAGCTTCAGTCATATGACATGAATGTTTATGACCGTGCTGTGAAATGGTTAAAATTCATTAAACCTTCGAATGAGAATCTCCCGATTGAGATGCATCTTATCGGATTAATCAATAAGGATCTCTCGACACTTGGACTTCAAGACTCAGCATTGAAGCAGGATGCAGCATTTAATGAATTAATTCGAAGCTGTCTGATTTTCGCCCACGCAGCGAACGATCGTGATAAACGTGCCAATTTCCGTTACATTTTTTTTAATCATGCTTTTTTCTGGTTTTATCCTGAAATCAGCAAGGCCGACAATAATTTTGCAAGAGGATGGGATCGTTTTTTCAGCTTGAAAGTGGAGGAAAGGCAAGAGTCAATTCGCGATTTTGAAAAGGCGAACACTATTTACTTAAAAATAATGAAAGATTCGACTGAAATACAGAAGAATATTGAAATATATCTTAATGGAATGGAAAGACTTCATGATCTTGGATCATGGATCATCTTCGATATCATCAATATTTCTGATAAAAATAATATAAAGACGGATATTTTCCCTATTCAGCGAAGCGTAAGAAATGGGTGGGAAGCAATTGATAATTTTACACTGCTTTCGAAATATGAGGCAAATTACGAAATCACACCAGAACAAAAAGATGAAATCATTTCGAAAATGTCAAAACTCGGTAGCCAAATAAATGAAATACTTGCAAAGTTAAACAATGAGTATCGTTTAAGAATTGAAAATATTTTGAGTAAAGTGAATTCAAGCTCCATGGAATCAAGGGATCTGCGCTCAATACGACATGCGATAAAAGTAATAAATATTGATTTGTCGATAAGACCAAAATTGTTCGAAGCTTACAATAAAGTTAAAATGATCAGAATGGGTCAGATTTCAGAATCAGTTTTTAAATCTTCTGATGAGACTTATTCACCAAATTTATATTATATCAGAACTAACAGTCAATTTTCACGATGGATGTATCAATCAATCATTGATCATAAATCTGTTTTGTCAGATCCTGTAAATCTTTCGATCTACTCAAAAGATCAAAATCTTGTTTCAGATATCAATTCAGACGACTTTAAGACCTATTATCAATCTTATCTGTCGATACTTGATCAGGAACTGCAATCAATAAATTCGGATTCTGAATTGCACAAGGAAGTTCCGAATTTCGCAAATCTCTGGCAGACAGAACGATTTCTTCGTGTCACACCGTTATCTCTCGCTGGCGATATCAAAGATCATCTCACTCGAATTCATATTACAAAAGCCAATTCCGAACATCTGAGGTTATCTGCCAAAAGACTCTGGAACATGCATTGGGGGCCACTTGAACAAAGTGGAATACCATATTATAAAACTTTCGGAGAGATCTGCCTTCATCACGCATTCAACACAAATCGTGAATTAAACATAGAAACAAGCCTGATTGAATCATTAATTAAAGAATATCAGGTTCCAGCACTTCCTTCGATAAAAACTCAAAATGAACATCTTGTCGCAGGTACGTCATCAGTCAGGATTCCATTTGACTTGGTTTCTTCACCCGGAACCGAAAAACTTCAGGGTACAGCTTCACTTTGGCTCAAAGGTAATGAGGTAATTACGTCGAACTCGAGTAGTTTTAAATCAATCAATCTTTCCCAAACTCATGGTAAAGTTGTTTTGGCTTTGGAAGACCGTTTATGGGATAAGTATGAAAAAACTTCTGATATAGACCTGTCGTTCTATCAATCGGCTTCTGACGTAAACTTTCTCTTTCGTGGGAATCATATCCAAATCCCAACAATGATAATGTTATTTAGGAGACCAAACTGGTCTGACTATCGCCCATCACCTTCATCTGGTGGCAGTATCGCTGTTTCTACAGATATGACCATGATTGACAAGTATGGAAAGTCTGGAGGTTCAGTTTGTTTTATACTGGATTGTTCAGGTTCGATGGGTGTTCCAGCTGGTGTTGAATGGTCTGATTCAGCGAAATATTCGCAGGCCGTTAAATCTGTTCTTGAGACAATACGTCAATTACCAAGAGATACAGAAATAACTGTATGGGTATTTGGTGAAGCGGTTGGTGACCAGCGTAATGCAAAAGATACTGATACGATTCGGCGTGTGGTGCATCGAATGCGCTGGAACCCTGATGATATTCAGAGTTTTGATGAAATTAAAAATCGAGTTTCATACCCAAACTGTATTCCCTGGAATAAATCGCCAGTTGTTGAGAGCATGCGGCTTGCGTCACAAGACCTTCTTAACGCTCGATCGCCGCGTTTGATGATCGTGATAACAGATGGACAAGATACCGGGATCGATGATCCCGATCCTATAAAACCACAAAAAAACAGCAAATCTTCTATGATTAATAACAATATAATTTCAGAAAAGATTCGTACAATATTCTCAAGTACGGATATTTCAGTTAATGTTATTGGTTTTAAGCTTGCAAAGGAAGAGTCGCAATCGATTCAAAATCAGTTTTCAGTAGTTAGAGATCTTCCAACTCCGGGTATTTATACAACAATTGATAGTGAAACTGATTTAACGAGTTCCATAAATTCCGTACTTAACCAAAAACTCTATTATAGAATCAATCCTGAAAGCAATCTTGCGTTTCGAGACGAAGCCATTAAAGGTATTGAGATACAATTGCCAGGTGTGAGTGATCGATGGATTAAACCTTCACTCGAGTCTGGAAATTACAGAATATGGTCAGATATTGGTCAACGCATATCGAACAAATTTTCGATTAATAATGGACAAAGGCTGTTGCTCCAATTTAATGAAGATAAATCTGGAGTTCCATTATTTTCAAGAAAAAACTGGCTTGGTACCAGTTTTGGTTTCAGGCCTTCTGATTTACAAAATGGATGGAGAATGACTTGGATTGCGTCCAAAGCTATCAACGGTGAATTACAAATATTGATGGGTGTTGAAAACGAAAAGAATGATGGATTAGATGAAATACTGGAAATACGGGAACCTGGCGACTGGAATTTTACGGTACTGTCAAATGATGGAAAAAATGAAAGATTAACCGGCTCAATATCCCGATTGTGGGAGTACCAGTCAAATATCTGGGTAATAAACTTAGATGATTACTCGGTTGAGCGGGGTAACCCATTTGTGAATCTGGAATTACAGCAATCGCGGAAATTTCAACCTGAAGTAGTACTTCGTAAATCAGTTGACTATGATAATTATAAGGATCTGGATAATAAAACTGTAAAAATCACGAATGGTAATATTGTTATTAAGTCTGCAGGGATAGAACAAAGATGGTTACCGGATCTCGTGGATCGAAATAAAAAAGTCTTAAAAAAATGTTATGTATTAAAAATTGAACACCCTCATGAAATATCTGTTCGCGCTGATATACAGTTTATTGATATAAAAAAATTGAATTGTCTTTACAAATATTATGATTCGGCAGATACATCTGAAACTATGATTTGGTTTAATGACGAAAACCCAATAAGAGAAGAAGATATAAATCCTGATTCAATCTCTTTGTCTATTCTAAAATCAAATAACAGTTCAAAGAATGGTCTGATTCAGCTTACACTTGGAGGGAAGGAGAGAATACCACTCAGGGGTGATTTCTGGCCAGAGCCTGTGAAATTGGAACAAGCAATTGAATCAAATAATAATAAAAATATAAAAAACATGAAACGACAAGAATCTTCCATTCTGCCTCCTGACATGAGTCTGGATGAATCCATAATTCAAAGGCAGTGAGATACTTAAAGCATAGTTGACAAGATACCTATGAACAACGAACCTGATACCCTGAATATCTCGCAGCCCTGGAAGAAAGGGTCAGACTCAATTTATTTAAAGTCGATCGAAAACGATTCTGCAAAAAAAAATTCGAAAATCCGACTTGCGATACTTTTAATATCCCTGCTTATTATTACAGGAATTTTAACAGGGCTTTTTTCATGGTATGAAAAGCCGGGAAAAATGTCGCTTTTTCTTCTCACGAATGATGCTCGTGATAACAGTTCGCCATACTGGAGCATAACGCAGGGTAATGTCAAATTGTTAAGAGAAAGCAATTTGTTTTATTCTATACATAATCTCAATGAAGATATTTTAAAAACAAATCCAGTTAAGCATAGAGAAAATGGAAGCAATATTATATACATTGATTGCAAATTTATCATCGATCAGAATAACGAAGTAATGTTAAAAGAACAGTCTCCAAACAACCTGAATGAAACATTTATTAAACTTAAAGATGTTATTCATTGGTTGAATACTCATCTCGTAAACAACACCGTGTTGGTATTTAATGCTTCGCTACCAGATAATTCCATTTCAGATCATAATGATGCACAAAAAATAAAAAACTTAATTCATGATAATATTATCACGATCAATAAGCCAAATGTTCTTGTTTTATTTCCTAATGCAAACGGTGAATCAGATCATATAATACCAGATAAGGGCCATGGTCTCTTTTTGCATTTCTTTGTCGAAGGCCTCAGAGGAGCAGCGGATCCATTTAGTGGTCTTGAAGATGGAACGATTAAATCTCTGGGGCTAGTCAGATATTTGAATACAAGAATGAATAACTGGTTAGATCATTATGGTTTTGATCTCAGGCCATTCACTTACTGGGTTTCATCGGATGATCCATTTCTGATCAGAAAGTCGGGTGAGCAATTCAATGAAGATCTGGGAATTCTT
>JBJTRR010000648.1:0-2804 GCA_046076185.1 bacterium
TGGTGAAACGCATGCCCTGGTGGGCGATGAAGGTGGTTATGGCCCGAGTTTAAATTCAAATGAGACCGCCTTGCAGCGAATTGTTGAAGCCACAACAAAAGCCGGATTAAAGCCCGGCAATGATGTTTCCATTGCACTTGATGTGGCTTCATCGCATTTTTACGACCAGTCAACCAGCCTTTATTCAATCAAAGAGCTTGGCGGCACGCCCCAACCGGCCGAAGCTATGATTGCATTTTTGGAACGGCTGGTTGAAAATTACCCGATTGTTTCCATAGAAGATGGCCTGGCAGAAGATGACTGGCCAGGCTGGCAACAGCTGACATCATGGCTTGGCAGCACGTTTCAGCTTGTCGGCGACGATTTCTTCACGACGAATATAACACGCATTCGCCGCGGCATTGAAATGCAATCAGCCAATGCGGTATTAATTAAACTTAACCAGATCGGCACAGTTTCCGAAACGCTTGAGGCCATCGCCACTGCGGCGGCGGCAGGTTTCAGCGCCGTGGTTTCAGCCCGCTCGGGCGAGACGGAAGATACTTTCATAGCCGACCTTGCCACGGCCAGCGGCTGTGGTCAGATTAAAATAGGCTCGGTCGCTCGCAGCGAGCGTCTGGCGAAATACAATCGCCTTCTGCGAATTGAAGAATTACTCGGCGGACCAGGTGTCGCGGCCTTTCAGCGGTTCAGCCCTGCCAGCAGGCTTATCGGCTGATTTCCGGTGGCGATAAGTGCTTGTTTTCAGGCCATTTTTCGCCCATTTGATTTCAATGGCCCCATCGCGGGCGGTGACATAAAGCCGGGCATCGGGTGAAAACGCTTTCAATTGCGATTCAAGACTGCTCGCCAGGCCGAATCGACCCCGGCCCTGGCTTGTAATCACAATTTCAGGCTGAAATGTCTGATAAAACCATTCAGGATTGCTTTGAATTCCGCCATGATGAGGCGCCACCATCACATGGCATCCCGCACCAACATTCTTCTGGCTTTCACGATATTCCACCATCTCGCCAAGCCCCTTGCCTTCAAGGTCGCCTGTCAAAATGCAATTGATACCATGCGATTGCATTTCAATCACAAGACTGGTCGAATTATCTGCCTTAAATTGTGCAAAATCAGCAGCTGGATGCAAAACTCGGGCAGTTGCACCATCATGCTCAAAAAGGAGATCGCCCGCGATAATCGACTGAAATGCAATTCGTTTCTCAAAGATTCGCTCTTTTAATGCAACTGCATCAGGTTGACGACTCCTCATGAAATGTGGCGTTGTCAAAATCGATTTAATTTTAATTTCTGAATCAAGCAGGGCGGGAATACCATTGAAATGATCGGAATCTGCATGACTGATCAACAATTTATCAATTTGCCTCACACCCATGGAATTTAAAGCCGGAATCACAATCTTGTCAGCGACCAACGGCGAACCCATCTGGCCGCAGTCATAAAGCCAGTTCTCTCCATTCGGCCAGCGAATAAGAATTGAAAGCCCGTGCTCAACGGAAAACACATGCATTTCAAGCTCTTTCGTGGTCTCTTCACGACTATTTTGCAACTGAAATGAAAAAACCATTAACAAAATAAATGAAATCATCAGTACCAGATTAAATTCCCTTTTTTTGCGATAATTCCACTGATATGAAAGCATGAACAGCCCAATGATAAGATAAAGTATCAGCAGAGTAATCAATTCAGGCTGAGGAAATGCAATGGGTGTCATCAGGTGGCTTAAAGACCAGTCGAGAATGGCCACGCAGGCCGACATCACATGCCCAGCCAGTTTCATGATGAAATTCCCAACCAGACCCACGCCTGCCATGCTTGCCACCATGCCGGTCAGGCATAATATCAGGGCCAGGCTTGTTGCAGGCACCAGCGGCAGATTCACCGGTATCGCTACGGGGTTGATCGCCTGAAAATGAAATGCAACCAGCGGCGATGTAAACAACCAGACAACCATTGAAATAAAAAGAGGTTCAGCGATCATAGCCATGAAAATCCGAAAAACACGAAATAAAATCATTGTGGCATAAAAGAAGATTGAAAGCATCTTTCTTTCTGCTGAAATATTGGCTGAACCGAGAAATTCAGGCCGATGAAAGAGATGAATCAGGTTTTCAGCAGGGTTTTGAGCACCACCTGAATTGAAATAACCTTGTATTTTGGCCCAGAAGTCAGTCGCAAATTGAATTCCGGCCGTTCCAAAAAACGAGAGCTGGCAACCGGCATCAAAAAACTGTGAAGGCTTCAGCCAAAGCACAATACAGCCTGAGAAGAGCAGCCGATGCCAGAATTGCCCTGGCTGGTGCCGAACCAAACTGAGGCTGACGGCCGCCGTCATGAGTGTCGCCCGGGCAACCGACGCACTGCCACCCACAAGCACCGAATAAAAGCCTGAGCACAATATCACAAGCCAGGCTGTGATCAGCAAATTGCATTTCAGCATTCGGGCCAGCCACATCATAAAAATGGCTATCACCTGAAGATGAAGACCGGATATCGCCAGCAGGTGCAGTGTGCCGCTGTCACGAAAGAGTTTTCGATCTCGCTGAGAAACCGATTCGCGCACGCCCAGCACCAATGCCTCAAGCAAGCCCGCCTGATTTTCAGGCACAGCCTGTTTAATGCAATCGCGGCAACGCTGACGAATTTGATCAAGATAATATCGCCAATATATCATCGGACTTTCGCGATTCATTTCAATCAGGGCATGATTCCTCGCATTCATTGTGGCCTGCACACCACGGCCACGCCAATAATCAGCCATGGAATAGCTGCCCGGGTTCATCGCTTCCGGCAATGGT
>JBJTRR010000649.1:0-3629 GCA_046076185.1 bacterium
CGTCGTTTCCCACACCGGCAGCCTGCAAGATGCCCCAGCCATGGCCAGGGCCTTCGCCGGTTGCAATGCCGTCATTCATGTCGCCGCCAGGGCCGGCTTCTGGGGCCCTTATGCCAGTTATTATCAGGCCAATGTCGAAGGCACCCAGGCCGTGATTGATGCCTGTAAAATATCAGGCATCAGCAGGCTGGTTTACACCTCTACGCCAAGTGTCATTCACGGCGGGGGCGACCTGACAGGCGTCGATGAATCGGCACCCTATCCCGCCCACCATGAATCATCCTATGCCGCCACCAAGGCCATTGCTGAAAAAGCCGTTCTCGCGGCGAACTGTGATAAGTTGGCAACTGTCGCACTGCGACCGCACCTGATCTGGGGCCCGGGCGACCCCCACCTTCTGCCACGCCTTCTGGCCAGGGCCAAAGCCGGCCGCCTGCGAAAAATCGGCGATGGCCAGAACATGGTTGACACCATTTTTGTCGAAAATGCCGCCACCGCCCACCTGCTCGCTCTTGATCGTCTTTCGGCTGATTCGCCCATCGCCGGCAAGCCCTATTTTCTGGCCCAGGGCGAGCCCATGCCGCTCTGGACAATCATTGAACGCCTCATTCTCGCGGCCGGTGGGCCGCCCCTGCCGCGCCGGGGAATCTCCCGAAAAACCGCCCATCGTGTCGGTGCCGTGTGCGAATTTCTCTGGAAAAACCTGCCCCTGCCGGGCGAGCCGCCCATGACTCGCTTCGTCGCCAGCCAGCTTGCCAGCTCGCACTGGTTTTCGCTGGAAAACGCCCGCCGCGACCTCGGTTTCATCCCCGCAATCTCGTTCGAAGAAGGCCTGAAAAAGCTCGCCCCCAATGCCGGTTCCTAGATCAATCAGCCGGCAATCATTCTTGCAGCAGATCTTGCGAAAAACCCCAATTTCACGGTAAATTATTTTATTCATTTGACATCCGCCGCCTGAAACGATGAGCCCACTCGACGCATGCTCGGCCCGATTTTTAATCGCGAAGTCCTGACCATCCCCAGAAACCAGCGGTTTTTCCTGAGCCGCCTCAGCTATGGCACGCTCCTGCTGGTGCTGATCTGGACAGGCTGGCAAATCATGATCGGCTGGCGCACCGTTCACGAAGTCGGCATCCTCGCCCGCTTTGAGCAAATCCTCTTCCGCGCCCTGGTGCTCACGCAACTGGTGCTCATGCTCTTTTTCGCACCCATCGCCGCCGCCACGTCAATCGCCCACGAAAAAGACCGCCGCACCTTCATCTTGATGCTCATTACCGACCTCACCAACTGGGAAATCATCCTCGGCAAGCTCGGCGCAAGCCTTCTGCTCATCACCGTCATGCTCGCCGTGGGCCTGCCCGTGCTCGCCCTCAGCCTGCTTTTCGGCGGCATTTCGCCCTATCAACTGCTTCAAATTGAGCTGGCCACTCTCGCCACAGGCGTCGCCGCCGGCTCGGTCGGCATCATTGTGGCCAACTGGCGCGACCGCACCTTCCAGTCGCTCGCCCTCACCGTGCTTTCCATCGTGCTCGGCCTGACATTTATCGAAGGTCTCGGCTTCCTCCTTCCCGTGCAGGTCGCCGGTGCCGATATTTCCACTGTGTTAAACCCGTTCCGTGTCATTTCACACATCATGGAACAAACGGGCAACGCCGCCATCTCGCAGGTCACCCTCGTCTTCCTCACCGCAGCCGCACTGCTTGTGGCCCTGCTTAATGGCACATCCATTTTCATGCTTCGCCGCTGGAACCCCGGCCGCAACGAGCCTCGTGAACAGCGTGAAGCCCCCAACGCTGAAGAACTGATTGAAGTTGACGAGGAAGCTCTGGCCGCCAAATTCAGCGGAACCCTGACCACCACCGACCCCTCCATTGTCGGGCAAACCACCGAATCCACCGGCCTGGCCGTGCCCCGCCGCACCCACCGCCGAATCACCAGCGGCGAACGCCCTTACCGCAAGCCCTGGAACAACCCCATCCTCTGGCGAGAGATGGCCACGCGTGCCTATGGCACCAAGCCGCTCATGATCAAAGCCGCCTACCTCGTGGCCGTCGTCCTGTTCGCAGCCTATCTCTTCACCGGCGGCGACGTGCAGACCGACCCCTGGCGCGTCACCCGGGCCCTCATTCCGCTTGGCATTCTCAGCCTTCTGCTGGTTAACGCCCAGGGCGTAACAGCCCTGACAAGTGAACGAGACACCGGCGCCCTTGATCTTCTCCTCGTCACCGAACTCTCGCCGCAGCAATTCATTTACGGCAAGCTCTATGGCGTGCTTTATAACACCAAAGAGATGATCCTTTCGCCCATCGTGCTCACCTGGGCTATGGTCGGCACAGGCCGGCTGGGCACTGAATCGGCTGTGTTTATCACGATAGACTACCTGCTTTTTGTGCATTTCGCGGCCATGCTGGGCATTCACGCGGCCATCACCTACACCAACAGCCGCACGGCCGTGGCTAACAGCCTGGGCACCATGTTTTTCCTGATGATCGGCATCCTCTTCTGTGCCTACCTCATCATCCTTTCCAACCGCGAATTCGGCCGGCAGCTTCTCAGCTTCCTCATCTTCCTGGGCGCGGGCAGCGTAGCCCTGTTTGGCTCGCTGGGCTCTCGAAACCCCTCGCGGGCCCTGGCCATCGTCTCAATCCTCACGCCCTTCTGGACATTTTACTGCGTGATCAGCCTGATCAATGGCGACACCGCCGCCGCCTTTCTCGTCTCAGTCGGCATTTATGGCTTCGCCCTGCTGGCCATGCTGGTGCCCGCCGTCAGCGATTTCGACATCGCCCTGGGCCGCAGCTCGGCCATCCAGGGCTGATACACCCTTCATTTTCTCGCTATCTGCCGGGCTTGCCAGCGTTGCACCCGGCACAGGGCATGCCCATTTTGAAACCCAGCCCATGCCAGGCCAAATCCGGCTTTTGTGATTATCAGAATCACCCAGCCGGTCTGCCTGATGAAAATCTCATTGCACTGCTGCGCACTTTTCCGATAAATTAATGATATTCCTGATGTAAAACATCTCTCCGGGGGTCTGGCTCATGAAAATCTCTCGCAGGGCCGCAATTGCCGGCACGGTCATCACGGCAGGTGGCGGTTTTGTCGCCACAAATCGGCTCAGGCGAAGTCGCCCGGCCCCGTTTGTCAGGTTTGAAACCGCCAGCGGCAAACGCCTGATCGCCTCGAACGCCATTCCCGACCATCCCTGCGGCGATTACCCAAATTCCCACGACCCGGTCTCTCTGCGGGCCCAGCGAATCAGGCTTGAAGTCCCCCTCGAACCGACCCGGGCCGAAACTCCCGTGCCTCTGGAAATGTGGTTCTTCGGCATCGCCCGCAATGGCGTGCCCTTCGACCCCTCAGGCCCTTTCTGGCGACGCGATGGCCGCTCGGGCTGGCAATTTGAGGTGCTGCACCCCAAAGCCACCGTGGCCTTCGGCATTGATGCCAACCGGGCCCACACCCAGGGCCGCGGGCTTTATCATTATCACGGCCTGCCCACCGGCCTGCTCTGGAACCTGAAATCTGCCGCCCCCGAAGCCGCAATGATCCTCATTGGCTATGCGGCCGACGGCTACCCAATCTATGGGCCGGAATGCCCCGGCGATGCCCTTGACCCCCGCAGCCCG
>JBJTRR010000650.1:0-3525 GCA_046076185.1 bacterium
AGTTGCCCCGTTCATGCCGGGCCGCGTTCGCCAGGGCAGCACCGAGTCAGTCACTTTCGACTCCTACTCGCCCCAGAGAGTGGAAATAACGGCCACCCTTGAAAAGCCGGGCATGGTCATTCTGGCCGATGTCTTTTACAACGGCTGGATGCTGGAAGTCGATGGCAAACCAGCCGAGATCATCAGGGCCAATCGCATGATGCGCGGGGCCCTGCTCCCTTCCGGAACTCACAAGCTGGTTTACACTTACGACCCACCCAGCTTTCGCATGGGCGGGCGGCTTTCGATCGCCTCGGGGCTGATTCTCGTCGCCATGGCTTTTTTTACAAAAAAGCCGAAAAAATAGTCGCTAAAACCAGCCAGCTCCATCAATCAGCCTCAGCCACCTCAATCCAGAACTCGCCCCACGGGAATTGATTAAGCACCCCGGCCGGGTCAATCTCAATCGTGAGCACATACCTCGACTCTGCTTCTGGCAACAAAATTCGCCCCTCAGGCAGAGCGTTTTCAATACGGATATCTGGATTCACAGATAACATTTTCAGGCCTGATGCTTTTTGCCAGCAGAGGTTAACGATCAATTTCCTGTTCCCTGAAACGGGTCGCTGAAACGCCCTGGCCAGCGACATATTTTCACAACCTCTGGCTATTTCGAGACTTCCAAGCGGTAGGGCGATGATGCTGGTTGCCCCGGGTTCCATCTTTCGCCAGCCGCCGCGCAGGCGGATGATGTGGATTTGACTCATTTTTCTAGCACTCTCATCCATTTCAGGCCGATTTTGATCTGTTCATAATATCAAGGATTCTCTATATTTTACCGATCAGAAACCAGTCCGGATCTGGTGTCGATCTTGTGAAAACCTGACAGCAGAAATTGGCAGTCTTTGCGCATGAGTACAGCCGAAAGTTTGTCGGAGGGCTATGGAACCCGCAGCCTGACAGGCGTACAAATCCTCAGCACTGGCCACTATGTGCCCGACGAAGTTTTCACAAACGAAGACCTGCAAAGAATTTATGGGTTCGACCCCGACTGGATCTACAATCGCACGGGCATTCTTGAACGACGATTCGCCCCACCCCACCATGCCACCAGCGACCTTTGCCTTCGTGCGGCCAAACAGGCGATTGAAAAATATGGCTGTCGGCCGGAAGATATCGACCTGCTGATTGTCGGCACGTTCACGCCCGACATGAGCACCCCATCAGTCGCCTGCCAGGTGCAGAACCAGCTCGGGCTGACATGCCCTGCCTTCGATGTGCAGGCCGCCTGCGCCGGCTTCGCTTTTGCACTGGCCACCGCCAGCCAGTTTGTCGCTACCGGCAACAGCAAGCTCGCTCTGGTCATCGGCGGCGATTGCAACAGCCGTATCATAAACCCAGGCGACCAAAAGAGTTTCCCGCTTTTTGGCGATGGTGCCGGTGCGGCACTTCTCGGCCCGGGGTCGCCCGAACAGGGGATGATCGCCTATCAGCTTGGGGCCGATGGCTCGGGTGGCGATCTTCTCAACCGCCCCGCCTGCGGCAGCCGCATTCCTCCATCGGCTGAGGCCCTGGAAAATGGCCTTCATTTCCTCACGATGGATGGCCGTGCCGTTTTTAAATGGGCGGTTCGCATTCTGGCCGATTCCTCCAATCAGGTCCTGAACCATGCCGGGCTGACGATCAAGGATATTCGCTGGTTTATCCCCCACCAGGCCAATATTCGCATCATTCATTCGGCCAGCGATGTCATGGGCTTCGACCGCGAAAACGTCTTCAAAAACCTTGAAAAATACGGCAATACCTCAGGCGGATCTATTCCGATTGCCCTTAACGAGCTGGTCGAACGCGGCGATATCAAGCGCGGCGACCTCCTCCTGACGTGCGGCTTCGGCGCAGGGCTGAACTGGGGCACCATCCTCTGGCGATGGTGAACCTCGCCCCTTTTTCAGTTCTCACAGCGCAAGAACAAGGGCCCTTTTTCAGTTCTGACAGCGCAACAATAAGGGCCCTTTTTCAAGGGCCCCTTTTGTTTGGCTCTATTCGAGATTCCAGCCTGAATCAGGCAAGAAGATCCTTCACCTTCGGCAGAAGGCTTGAGAAGTCAAGGTGGTTCGGACACGCTTCGCGGGCGGCCAGCAGGTCGGCGTCCGACCAGTCGCGTGCCTCTTCTGCCAGTTCGGCATATTGCTTTCTGGCGACTGAGCGGTCGCCATGATGCTCGTGATACGTCAGATAGCGGGTCAGCACGCCCAGCTCGGCCTTGGTCCCGGCAGCACGCGAGCATCGGCCATCGCAGTCAGCACACATCATTGGCCCGTGGGCCAGGGCGGCGTCGCGCAGTTGCAGAATATCAGCCATCTTCACGGGCTCAAAGCGGTGAAGGGCGTCGATATTTTCGCGAACGTGGTCTGTATTCCGCATGGAAATGCAACTTGAGGCCAGGCGTTCGTCTGTCCAGATGGCATGCAGCAGGCCCTGGAAGGGCGAAAGCTTGCGTTCCTTCAGCATCGGCACCTTGTTGGGCACATCGTCAAGCGGATTTTTCTTGTTCGTGTCGCCCAGAAACTGACCAGCCAGGTGCTTCATGGTGATCAGCCCCAGGCCCTTTTCATGAGCCACATCCAGGCCCTTGTTCAGGGCTGAATCTTTGTCGAGCCACGGCGTGTATTGAAGCATTACGGCATCAACAAACCCGGCCTTGGCCGCAGCTTCAATGATCAGGCCACGATCTTTGTGGTGGGTTGAAAACCCGACAAACCGTGCCTTGCCCGACTTACGAATTTTCTCGGCTGTCTCTTTCATCTCCTGGCTCGTCACCAGGTCAATCGCCTGCTGTGTGTTGTGCTGGTCGCCCAGGCCATGAATGAAAAAGAGATCGACATAGTCAGTGCCCAGCACTTCCAGCCGCTGGTCAAGCATGTTGATCAGTTCGGCAGGTTTCTTGGGCGTGTCCTTCGTCACAAGGAAGATTTCCTTGCGCACTTCAGGCGATTGCTCAAACCACTTCTTGAAAGTGGATTCGTTGCCATAAAGCCGGGCTGTGTCAAATGTCCGAATGCCCTGGCTGTAAGAAAATCTCAAAATCCGGTCGTAGCCCTGCCCCCGCACCGAACCCTGGTTCAGCATGGTGATTTCGACACCCGTCTTGCCCAGCTTTCGCCGGGGAATCGGCTTCTGCGCGGCTTCAGCATTGGCACCGTCGGCCGGCTTGGCGGCAGGTGCATCCTGCGCCACGGCCGATGCCCCGCCTGCAGCCACAGCCGCACCTGAAGCCAGCGAGGCACTTTTCATGAACGATCGACGATTTGTTTCACAGTCAGCCATGAGTTCTCTCTCGCTCTCTTTGTTAGCAGAATTCAGTTTCGGGTTGATCAATCCGGTCAACGGCCCGGCCTCCGCCATTCGTTAAACACTTTATCAGAATCGACCCTTTTGGAACATCAGATGAGCCGATTTTTTTCCGGCATCCGCTTCATCATTTGTCGGCCCCGGAACGACCGGCCCGAAGCTGGTCAAGATCATAATCCCGCAGGGCCCCCGGCA
>JBJTRR010000651.1:0-3126 GCA_046076185.1 bacterium
GTTCGCATGGAATATCGTGGCCGGGTGGCTGTTGTCACTGGCGATTACAAGGTTGAAGCCGACCGCACCTGCACCGCGTTTGAGCCCGTCAAATGCCACATGCTGGTCAGTGAATCGACATTCGCCCTGCCCATTTATCGCTGGCAGCCGCAGGCCGTCGTTTTCAATGAAATCAACCAGTGGTGGCGGGCCAACCAGCAAAAAGGCCTGGCCAGCGTGATTATGGCTTATTCGCTGGGCAAGTCGCAGCGGGTGCTGGCCGGCATCGACCCGACCATCGGCCCGATTTACAGCCACGGGGCCGTCGAGCCCCTGAACCGGGTCTATCGTGAATGCGGCATCAGCCTGCCGCCGACGTCGTATGTGAGCGAAACCCTGAAAGAAAGCCGGGGCCAGCCTGTTGAATGGTCGAAATCGCTTGTCATTGCCCCGCCCTCAGCCGCCGGCACGCCCTGGCTGCGGCGGTTCGAGCCCCACTCGTGCTCGTTTGTGTCGGGCTGGATGACCATCCGCGGCACCCGCCGCCGGCAATCGCTTGATCGCGGCTTTGTTCTCTCTGATCATGCCGACTGGCCGGGCCTGCTCTGGGCCATTCATGAAAGCCAGGCCGAAGAAGTCTGGCTGACGCATGGCTATTCGGCCACGCTTGCCCGATTTTTGACCGATCAGGGCCTGCGTGCCTTTTCTGTTGATACCCGCTTCACCGGCGAAGCCGACGTGACTGACACCACCGCACCGGCCGACGCAATCGCCCCTGAAACCACGGAACAGGCGGAAGAACAGGCGGCGTTTAACTTATCATGAAACGCTTTGCCGCCCTTTTTGCTGCCCTTGATGAATCAACCCGCACCACGGTGAAGGTCGAGGCCCTGGTCGATTATTTTCGCTCGGCCCCGCCCGACGATGCCGCCTGGTGCGTGGCGTTTCTTATTGGCCGCAAGCCGGGCCAGGCGGTTCGCTCGGGGCTTCTGCGGCAGTGGGCGGCAGAATTGGCCGGCGTGCCTCTCTGGCTCTTTGAAGAGTCGTATCATGCCGTGGGCGACCTGGCTGAGACCATCGCCCTGCTCCTGCCCGACTCCCCCCCTGATACACTTGTCGAAAAACCGCTCGCCCGCTGGGTTGAAGACGACCTTCTGCCGCTGGCCAAAAAGCCTGAAGACGAGAAAAAAGCCTTTCTTGTTCAGGCGTGGCAGCAGATGACCAGGCCTGAGCGATTCATGTGGAACAAGCTCATCACGGGCGGGTTTCGCGTCGGCGTGTCGCAAAATCTCGTGACCCGGGCCATCGCCAAAGTCGCCGGAATCGACGAATCTGTCGTCGCCCACCGCCTGATGGGCAACTGGAGCCCCTCAGCCGCCTTCTATCAGTCGCTGCTGGCCAAAGATGCCTCTGACAGCGAGCCCAGCCGCCTCTATCCATTTTATCTGGCCTATCCGCTGGAAAACGACCTTTATGACCTCGGCCCGCCTGCCGAATGGCACGCGGAATGGAAGTGGGACGGAATTCGCTCGCAGCTCATCCGCCGCCAGGGCCAGCTTCATATCTGGTCGCGTGGCGAAGAACTTGTTACCGATCGCTACCCTGAACTTCACCCGCCCGCCATGCTCTTGCCTGATGGCACTGTCATCGACGGCGAACTGCTGCCGTGGTGCTTTCAAACCAATCGCCCGCAGGCTTTCTCGGCCCTGCAAAAGCGCATTGGCCGCAAGTCGGTCGGCAAAAAGCTGCTGGCCGAAATTCCGGTCATCCTCATGGCCTACGACCTGCTGGAACACAATGGCACCGACATTCGCCAGCAGTCATTGGCTGATCGCCGGGCCCAGCTCGAATCAATCATCAGCCAGCATGGCTTTGATGGCCGCATCAGACTCTCGCCGGCCGTGGCATTTGATTCATGGAACGCCCTGGCTGAAACCCGCCTGGCATCGCGGCAGGGCATGGTGGAAGGGCTGATGATCAAGCGGCTTCAATCGCCCTATCGCGTGGGCCGCAAGCGCGGCGACTGGTGGAAGTGGAAGATCGAGCCGATGACGATGGACTGCGTAATGACCATGGCCCAGCGCGGCAGTGGCCGCCGCGCCAGCCTTTACACTGACTACACCTTCGCCGTGTGGGATCGCCCTGGCGGCTCGCTGGTGCCCGTGGCCAAAGCCTATTCCGGGCTGACCGACGATGAAATTGCCGTGGTTGATTCGTTCGTCAAGAAAAACACCACCGACAAATTCGGCCCCGTTCGGGCAGTGAAGCCCGAAATCGTTATGGAAATCGCCTTTGAGGCCATCCAGCCCTCAAGCCGCCACAAATCGGGCCTGGCCGTGCGATTTCCGCGAATTGCACGCATCAGGCACGACAAAAAGCCGGGCGAGGCCGACACTCTTGAAAACCTGCACGCCCTGCTGGCCCGCTATGGCTCGGCAGCAGAAGCGGCGGCCGATGAAGGCGATGAATCATGAACGGCCCGGAAAATCGCCCGCTGCCCCGGCCTCATCCGGCAGCCCTTTCTGATAAAGAGCTGGAAAGCCAGTGCGAAATTCGCGTTGAACGCCGCAGCGGCCCTGGCGGGCAGAATAAAAACAAGGTGGAAACGGCCGTTGTTTTCGAGCACCGGCCCACGGGCATCAGGGCTGAGGCGAACGAAAAACGCTATCAGGGCGAGAATCGCGAAGCGGCCCTGTGGCGGCTCCGCATCAAGCTGGCCCTTCAGGTGCGCAATCCTGTGACTGTTGACGAACATCCCTCGCCCCTTTGGCGTTCACGCACGGGCAAAGCCGGACGCATCAGCGTGAACCCCCGACACGCCGATTTTCCGGCCCTGCTGGCCGAAAGTCTTGATTTTGTCGCCGGCTGCGGCTGGGACATTGCAACCGCCGCCCTGGCCCTGAAATGCACAACTTCACAACTTGTCAAATTCTGGAAAGACGAACCCCCGGCCCTCATTCTGGTCAACCACCACCGACAACTTCGCGGCCTGGGCATTTACAAATAATCAGCCGGCCAAGTCGGTTGCGGAAAACCTGCCTTTTCCTGATTTAAGCAACCCACCTTTCCTGCTTCAAGTAGGGTGGGTGCAACCCACCTTCTCTTGATCTAAAGGCTTACTAAACCATACCTTTCACCCAAAACATC
>JBJTRR010000652.1:0-4957 GCA_046076185.1 bacterium
TCTTGACCAGTATATGACATTTGCAGAATCAGCATTCGCCGTGACGACTGTCGCCCCTGCCCAGATCAGCCCCAACAGGCAAAGCCAGGCACGGGCACCCACCTTGTTGCCCAGCCATCCGCCGGGAATCTGAAACCAGAAATAACCTAGAAAAAATGCAGAATAAACCCCACCCATCACCTTGTCGTCGATCGACAGTTCTGCCTGAATGGTCGTTCCGGCCGGTGAAATGCAGACCCGTAGCAGGTAGGCAAGAATTGTGCCGGCCGCCAGTGCGGTTATCACCAGATAACGTATTTTGGTGGGTCGCAGGGCGGCATCAGGGGTCATTGGGGGCCTGTTGCAAAAGTCGTTTTATTCGGCCAGAAATCGCTTCAAAACATTGTCAGTGATTTTTGAGACATGCACATCCACAAGAATTGAGCTTGGCCAGGTGATCGACCCAGCCGAAAAAACCATGCCACCGGCCTCGTTTTCATACGTCAGCAAATCGGCCCCGCCTTCATCAATATTCAGGCCTTTGGCAAATGGTCTGATGTTTGCAGGAGAACTTTTTGAGATCTTGTCGGTTTCATGGCCTGAAGCTCCTCCCGGGCACCGCATGTGCAGGCTGGCTTCACCAAAAATATCGCCAGTTTGAAGGTCAGTCCCTGCGAGGGCCCAGTGTTTTTCGTCTGTCACACGAAGGCCGGCCGATGTCATGATCCCGCGATCATCCCACACCACGCCCAGCAGAGTCGCTTCCGACTCGCCGCACTGGGCAAACCGGCTTTCAAGGCCGCGTCTGGCCACCTCGCGGGCGTCTCCATTTTTCACCTTCATGGCTGTGTTGTTATTGATGAAATCAACTTCGCAGTTGATCCCGTTCCCGCCCAGATAAAGCAGTCGGCCGCCGGCAGCGACCCAGTCTTTCACCTTCCGGTACATTGTCATTGACCAATATTCCGGGTGGGTGCTGATAATCAAAGCCCGATAGGCAGAAAGATCAAGAGTGCCGTCATGAAGCTGGCTCTCGGCATAGTAGTCATAGGCATGGCTGTGGCGTTCAAGCCAGCCCAGAAGCCGCCACTCGGCACCGGCCAGGTGGCACGAGGCCCGCCCTTCAATCGGGTCGCTGATTTTCTCGGCCAGGTCAATATGATTAATTGGCTCGGGTCGGTCGAACGAAAGGGGGGCATAATCCTCTACGCCATATGTCAGGGCATTCGCGTCAGTGTATCGCATCAGGTCCTGCCGGGCGTTCACTGTGGGCCGGTCGGGCAGGGCATCAGCGTTGATGTAGTTGGATCGGCCGCCGAAATTGTTGTAAGCGTTCCAAGTAATGTTCGAAGCCAGAACGGCCAGCTTGCAGCTAGGCCGGGCCGGTGCGATAACCCAGGGAAACGAAAATGTGGCACCACGGGCTGTGCGGGCATGAAAGTAATAAAGCCCACTGCGGGCTGGTGCTTCAACATATTGTTTGTGGTGAGGGTTGGTGTAGCCCTCTGAATTCCAGGCCACTCCTGTGCGGGTGAAGTCGCCATCGGGGGTAATCTGCATTGTGGCGCGGGGGCCGTGCTCGTCAAGCCAGCCCAGGCTTCTCACAAACTCCTTTTCATAGCCCATCCGCCAGAGGCTGAGCTGATAGGGCTCAACCGAATGAACCCGATATTCAGATTTCTCGCCTGCTCTTACATGCTTCGGCCAGGCATAGCCCAGCAGCCCATCAGTCAAAAGACGAAAGTGATAGGGCGGCATGTCGCTTGAAACGTCAATCTTTACGCTTTTCTGGCCATAGCCGGCTTTAAACAGGGTCGCTTTATAGCGGCCGGGCTTCAAATCGGCATAGACCGAACCTGTGGCTCGCGAATGGGCTTCAATCGATTCGCCCTGAGCACCAACCGGCTCAAATTCAAGCTGAACCTGCGGCAGGGCGACATAGCGTTCGTCGCTGACATAGCCTATAAGCATCTTCTCACCTGTTTCAGCCGAAAAGTTGAGGCGGGCCCTGGCCTGGTGGGCCTGCTGACGGTCATGATTCAGTATGCGTTTGTGAAGGGCATTCTGTGTGCGATCGTAAACGCAACCGCCACAGTATGCAAGCACTTTGCGGTGAAGTTCAATTTGCAGTATCTGTCAACCGGGCAGGGGGCGAGACGCCGATCGGAACACGGGAATGAACATGATTTGGATCAGGCGATTCGCTGGGTGGGGCGATTGCAGGATAATGCAGTTCTGACGATACAAGCGGTAAAAAGATGTGTTTTCATCGTAGCACTCTTGCTAAACCTGCCTGAAAAACCATAGACTATGTAGCCTTCATTTTGATACGTCGGGCGAATGGCCCGTGCGTATCGATCTCAAGACAATTCAGGGGAAGACGGTCTTTATGCGTCACGTGCTTTCGGCTCTCGTCCAGAATCAGCCTGGGGTTCTAGCCCAGGTATCGGGCATGTTTGCCTCCCGCGGCTTCAATATTGAAAGCCTGCGGTAGGGCCCACTGAAACCGAAGAGATGTCGCGAATTACAGTGGTGGTAAAGGGCGACGACAAGACGCTTGAGCAGGTGCGTAAACAGTTTGAGAAGATCATCACCGTTGTCAGTGTGCAGGACGTTTCCCGCTACGATTTTGTCGAGCGAGACCTTCTCCTGTTGCGTGTCAAGGCCACGACCAGCACGCGGCAGGACGTGCTGAGCCTGATCAACATCTTCCGTGGCAAGGTGGTTGACGTCACGCCGAATGAGCTGATGGTGGAACTGGCCGGGCAGGAAAAGAAGATTCAGGCCTTTATTGAAGCCATTTCTGCATTTGGCATTGTTGAAATGGCCCGCACCGGCCGAATCGCCCTGATTCGCGGCTCGAAGCCTGATTCCATTGAATCGGCCGAGGCCCTGCCTTCCGACCAGCCGATGGTGGTTGGCCATTCCAGCCTCTGATCTCCTGCAGAAAATACCACGAGTGAACCACTGAACTTCGCCAGACCGCCGGCGCAGTTTCATTTAACCGCCTTCGACAAGCGAACTAGGCAAAATCAACTGGCGGGAACGATAGAAAAACAAGGAACCAACTGATGCCCGCTCAGATTTACTACGATCAGGATGCCGACCTTGGTCTGCTCAAAAACAAAACCATCGCCATCATCGGCTATGGCAGCCAGGGGCACGCCCAGGCCCAGAACCTGCGGGATTCCGGCTGTAACGTGATCATCGGCCAGCGTCCAGGCTCGCCCAATTACGACCTGGCCATCAGCCACGGATTCAAGCCGGTTTCAGCAGCTGAAGCCGCCAAAACCGGCGATCTGGTAAACATTCTTTTGCCTGACGAAGTGCAGGGCGACATCTATCGCAGCGACATTCTGCCGAATCTTTCGCCCGGCAATCTGCTGCTCTGCTCGCATGGTTTCAATATCCATTTCAGCCAGATCGTTCCGCCCAAGGGTGTTGATGTTGCCCTGGTGGCCCCCAAGGGCCCTGGCCACCTGGTTCGTTCTGAGTTTGTCAAGGGTGGTGGTGTGCCTTGCCTCATCGCCACGCTGGAAGGGCACTGCACCCCGGCTGGTGAATCGCTTGCCCTGGCTTATGCCAAGGGTGTGGGTGGCACGCGTGGTGGTGTGCTGCGTACGACATTTGCCGAAGAAACCGAGACGGATCTCTTTGGCGAGCAGGTGGTGCTTTGCGGTGGCGTGAGCGCCCTGGTGAAAATGGGTTTTGAAACGCTGGTTGAAGCCGGATATCAGCCGGAATCAGCCTATTTTGAGTGCATGCACGAACTCAAGCTGATTGTTGACCTGATGTATCAGGGTGGCTTGAATTACATGCGTTACTCGATCTCAAACACGGCCGAATATGGTGATTACACCCGGGGCCCACGGATCATTAACGAAAACACCCGCGCCGAAATGCGCAAGATTCTAGGCGAAATTCAGTCGGGCCAGTTTGCCCGCGAGTGGATTCTTGAGAACAAGGCCAATCAGGCCGGCTTCAAGGCGACACGTCGCCGCGAACGTGGCCATATCATTGAAGAAGTTGGCAAGCGCCTGCGTGCCCTGATGACATGGATTGATTCCAAAGTCGTCTGATTGGTTTCACGCCAGGCTGAATTTTGGCATACAATAATGAGGGTGGTCGGTGCTTTTGCCGGCTACCCTTTTTGATTTGCACGCGGGCGAGATCTTCCGATGGCTGACCCCACCAAAAAACTCGCGAAAAATGTGCCTGGCGTTTTTTACGTCGATGAGACGTGCATCGACTGCGAAGTCTGCCGCGAAATTGCAACAGACAACTTCACGCGCGACAATGCATATCGAAAAAGTTATGTTTTTGCCCAGCCTGATAACCCGGCCGATGAAGCGGCCTGCCTGGCCGCCATGGACGAATGCCCGGTTGAGGCCATTGGCCGTGAGCGAATCTGAAGCCACCCGGGCACCTTGGCCTGAGCCTGGTTCACTCTCCGTCTTCATCAGCCTCATCGGCTGATGGCGGATTCTCACGCATGCGATAACCAATGCCGCGAACTGTTTCGATCAGCGAACCGCGGTCACCCATTTTCTTGCGAAGGCTTTTGATGTGTACGTCGATCGTGCGTTCCAGCACCACGGCGTCTTCGCCCATGCCGGCGTCCATCAGTTCGTGGCGGGTGAAGGCCCGGCCAATACGCTTCATCAGTGCTTCCAGAAGGCGAAATTCGGTGGGTGTCAGGGTGATTTCCTGGCCATAAACCGTCACCTGGTGGCGCACCCGGTCAACCACCACATCGTGGTGAGACATCTGGTCGCCAACTTCCTGCTCTCCGGCCTCGCGGCGCCGAAGCTCGCGTCTGATGCGCTGAATCAGCACCTTCACTGAAAACGGCTTGGTCACATAGTCGTCGGCACCGGTGGCGAAACCGATGAGCTGGTCGGATTCCTCGCTCTTGGCGGTGATCATAATGACCGGAATTTTTTTTGTAATGGGCGACGATTTCAGGTCGCGGCAGACT
>JBJTRR010000653.1:0-9982 GCA_046076185.1 bacterium
CGCGAAGGATCAGTTCGTTCAGGCGGCAGTCGTGATTGATGGCAGGCAGGGCCAGCGAGTCAACCTTGAAGTAGGTCAGCAGGTAAACGCCCTTGCGGTGCCCGTCAACCGGGTAGGCAAGCTTGCGTTCGTCCCACTGGCGGGTGGCAACGATTTCGGCCTTCTGGCGGGTCAGAATTTCGTGAACCTGGGCCACTGATTCGTCCCAGTTGGCCAAAGCCCTGGTGCTATCCAGGAGAAACATTGCTTCGTAAGTCTGAACGGACAAGGATCGAACCTCCAAAACCGGCCGCCACAATCCCGAAACGTCGATAACCATTACCGACAGGCCAGGAAGCGACCTGGTTATTTATATTTCTGCCACGAACGAATTATCCTACCACAGGTTACTGCAAATTGTACCGGTTGTTCCCAAAATTTTCATTCTAGGAGTTCCGGTTATCAGGCGAAGCCGCATTGAAGCGATTCATCGCCTGATCAATTCCTGACGAGGCCCACACACCAACCGCCTGAAGGGCACTGAGAATGGCTGAATCAATCACCGGGCGTTCACTGGGCCGAAACCGGGAGAGAACAAAATCGGCGGCGTCCATCACCCCCCGATCACCTATCCCCACCCGCAGCCGGGGGAACTGATCCGTTCCCAGAGCCCTGGCAATATCACGCAGGCCTTTCTGCCCCCCATCGCTGCCGCCCGGCCGAATTCGCAAGCGACCCAGCGGCAGGCTCAGATCATCACACACCACCAGAATTTCAGGCACCTGCACCTTGTAAAAAGCGGCAAGGGCACCCACCGCCCGACCACTCAGATTCATGAAGGTGAGCGGCTTGACCAGCAGAACTCGCCGAAAATCAATTTCGATTTCCGCCAGTTCGGCTTCGAACTTCTGGCTGAAACGAATGTCAGGCCGACACAGGGCCAGCCGGTCAATCACTTCAAAGCCAATGTTGTGTCTTGTGCCATCGTATTTGGAGCCCGGATTGCCAAGCCCCACAACCACTTTGAAATTCGACACCAGACACACCCCGGCCCGGTCAGGCCCGAATCGGCGGTTGCCGGTTCAGGCCGCAACCCGATTATTCTTCAGTCTTCTTTTCCGGGCGGGTGATCCGCTCCGGCTCGGTTGGTGAAGCTTCGGTTGAGGCCGTCACTTCGCCCGTTGGCCGCACCAGGTGAACAACCACTTCGTCGGCCGGGGTCAGGGCTTTCACGCCCTGCGGCAGCGAGAGTTCTTTCACATGAATGGACTGGCCCATGTGCAGGTTGCTCACGTCAACACGGATGGAATCCGGCAGAAGGTCGGTACGGCAACGCACTTTGATGGTGTGATGTGTCACTTCCAGCACGCCACCTTCATGGCTGCCCGGAGCTTCGCCGCGGATTTCGAGGCGAACATCGCTGTCAACCTCTTCCGTCAGGTCGGCACGGACAAAGTCAATGTGAATGACTTCGCTGGTAAGGTGGTTCCACTGAAGTTCCCTGACAAGAACCGTTTCAATCTTGCCGCCCAGATCAAGACCCAGAACGTGCGAGCCACGCTTCAGCATGGCGGCAACGTCGTCAACCGTCAGCGAAACCGGCTGCGGTGCCTTCTTGTGGCCGTAGATCACGGCAGGAACGCGGCCCTGCTTACGCAGATTGCGACAAACCTTTGAGCCAGTTCCCTTGTTCTTGGCGGTATCCCTGGGATGGGCCGGGACGTTGACAATCGTACTCATGAGTTCAAAATTCTCTTTGACTGTTCCAACGATATGTAACTTTCACGCAAGTCGTCTAGTGCGTGGAAGTAATGATGGGCCGATATATCAGATCCCGTTCGAATCGGGATTCAGTGCCGAACGGATTCGGCTTCGGTGACGCGTCCGACCCGCCTCACATCACACTGGGGTGTGGAGGTCAATCCGGAAAAGGTTACTCAAATTTTCATCGATTTTCAAGATCAACGGCTTGATTTTATTTTGGGCTTTCATGCCCTGCCCTGAATAATCCATCCCGCCGAACCGGTTTGCAGCTCGCCCGCGTCATCAGCCAGTGGCCTGATCGGCAGTTGCCCGATCTGTTCAGGCAGGGGCGAAAACCCGCCCGGCTGAAACAGCTTTTTCAGGCATTCCAGCGATGTCAGCAGAAGTGGCCCCGGCCGCACCATCAGGCGGTGTCCATCAAGTGCATAAACTTTAAGATTGTATTGGGTTATCAGTCGCAAAACCGGGTGGTCAGGCGGCAACAGCCCAAGCTCGTGCCGCGTCCGTTCTACCGAAAAACCGCACAGGCCCAGAACAAGGGCATCAGCATCTGCAAGGATTGATTCAAGTCTTTCGCTGGAAATGACTTCGGATAGACAACCGGCCGTTCCGGTCTGTTCTGTCAGGCCAGCCAGACGAAAGAGGTCGGGGTTCCAGTGGCCACTGCCCATGGCAGGGTCGAGCCATTCCAGATGAGCGACTTTAAGTTTCTCGGGTGTATTGACTTGGGCCGATTCAGGCTGGTGTGTGGCCTGGGCGGTGAAGAGATTGCAGAGGGCCCGGGTTTCGGCTGATCGGTCGAGCAGTTCGCCCAAGTCGCGGAACATTTGCATAACCCCGGCCAGATCAAGCGGATTGACGGAAAAGACGTGGGGATGGCCGGGCAGACTTTGGGCGACGGAAACGACGGTCTTCTCACTGATGGCGCAGACATCGCACTGCGATTGTGTCAGGATCAGGTCGGGGCGAAGGGCGGCGAGGGTCTCGGTGTCAAGTTCGTAAAGGTCTGTGCCAGAATGGGTTCTGACAGTTTCGTCAATAGCGTGTGAGGCGAGATTGTCGTCGAACCGGCAGCGGGTCAGGCGCGGCAGCCCCGGCCAGCCTTCGGGCAGGTCGCACTCATGGCTGATGCCGCAGAGATGTTCGCCCAGCGAGAGTGCGAAGAGAGTGTCGGTTAGCCCGGGCAGCAGGCTGACAATGCGCTGAAATCTGGCCATATGGTTTTGGCTCTGGCGGTCAGTCAACCGGCTTGAGATCCATGCGGGGGCCGACGCTGGAGAGGGCCATCGGGCGAAGCGGGTATTGCTCAATCAACTCGCGCACCTGTTCGACGGTCACTTTGTCAAATGCAGCGATTTCGTCGTCAAGCGAGACATACCGGCCAAGATAGGTGTAGCAACTGCCCAGGGGCAGCAGCCGGCCCATGGGGCGTTCAGCCCTGATCACGGCCCTGGCCAGGGTTTTGTTGCGTGCGCGGTCAATCTCTTCCTGGGAAAGACCCGTTTCCCTGAGCCTGTGCAGCACATGAGAAACGCGGTCGAGGTTGGCTTCAGCGTTTTCGGGATCGCAGCCCATGAAGAGCATGAAGGCGCCGGCATGGTTATATTCCTGATAGCCAAAGTCGCACATTTCGGCATGCCCGGGGTGAACCAGTTCCCAGTAAAGGCGCGAGCCCGAGGCATCGCCCAGGGCCGTGGCCAGCACGCCGGCCGCATAGCGCAGAGGGTCTTCAAAGGCCGGTGCCGTGGCCATCAGCACCATCATCTGCTGCATGTCTTCCGGGCGATGGAGCTGGCGAAACCCGCCATAACCTGAAGCTGGCGTGGTGGTTCGGCTGGCCTGGCCCCTGCCCTGCCAGTGGCCGCAGCGATCGCTGGCCATTTTCAGGATGTCGTCCCACCGGCCGTTCCCGGCGAAGGCCAGAACGATATTGCCGGGGGCATAGCGGCGGTCAAAATAGTCGTGCATCCGGCCGACTTCCATGGCGGTGATCGATTCAACAGTGCCCAGCACGCTCTGGCCCAGCGGGTGCTGGGCGAAATGGGCTTCTTTGGCGGCTTCATAGGCCACCATCAGGGGGTTGTCGTCGTACATTTTGATTTCTTCGATGATCACCTGTTTTTCGGTGTCGAAGTCTTCCGCCCGAAGGCTTGGCCGCATGATGTCGGAAAGCACGTCGAAGGCAGCCGGCATGTATTCCGGCAGGGCCGTCACGTGGTAAATCGTATCTTCTTCGCTGGTCATGGCGTTGTGTTTGGCGCCGACCCTGTCCAGGTCACGATTCACCGCCAGGGCGTCGCGGCGATCAGTTCCCTTGAACAGCATTTGCTCAAGAAAATGGGAGAGGCCGCTTTCGGCTCCGGTTTCATCGCGGGCGCCGGTGCGAACGAAAAAGCCGGCGCTCAGCGAGTGGGCCTGGGTGTTAAGTTCCGCAACAATTTTAATGCCGTTAGCCAGAACCGACTCGTGAAATTGCATGATCCGTGATGTTTCCCTACAGGCCAATGAGCCGAATTTAACTGCAGAAACTGCTGCTTCAGGCCACAGCGGGCGTGATGTCGATGATGGTGCCGTCGGCCTGAATGTCAGCCGGTTCTTCTTTCATGCGAATGCCCGAAAGTGCCAGGGCCGCCACCAGCGAGACGAACGCCGCCAGGATGACGGCCATGCCAAGCCCGGCCATGACTGTGGCCACGAAGGTGAGAATGACTTTGCGTGTCAGTTCGACAACGCCGACCAGGAATTTTTTGACAGCGTTCAGAAGTGATTCAACGAGTTGCATTTCAAGCGGTCTCCTGATTAGAAAAGCGGCGAACCAGATTCGATTTCAGATTATCTGATTTTCAGAGGTTTCGGGCCGAGTGTCAAAACCGTCATTTTGTCCATGTCAAGCGTGGCGGTGTACTGGCTGACATCATCGCTGGAAAGGCTGTTCATGGCCTGGCTGATTTCAGCCAGAGAACGCACCCGGCCAAGGTGGAAGAAATCAGCAGCCAGCGAGCCCGACCGGGCCAGGCTTGATTCCTGCTGCATGACCAGCCCGCTGACAAGGCAGGCCTTCATCATTTCCATCTCTTCCGTGCCAACACCGTTTTTCCTGATCTTGCCAAGCTCTTCCAGCGTAACTTCAAGCGTTTCCTGGGCACGGTCGGCGCTGGTGCCAGCATAAATAATGGCCGCCGCCTGCCGGTAAAATGCTTCGTAACCGGCATAAACCGAATAGCACAGGCCCCGCTTTTCGCGCACTTCAGTGAAGAGTCTGGCCGACGAATAGCCGCCCAGAATGGCCAGCGATGCCCGGGCCTTGTAATAGTCAGGCTGGTTGATATCAACCGATGGGAAGGCCATGGTGATCTGGCACTGGTTTGTCTCTTTGGGAACGTGAGTGACCGACCGGGCCGGCCGGGCGGCAGCGGGCATGGCCACGCTCTTCTTTTCCCAGTCGCCAAATTCGGCGATGACCTTCTCACGCAGGCGGTTGAAGTCAAACGAACCGGCTACGGCAAGAATCGCATTCTCAGGCTGAATCAGGGTTCGGTGGGCGTCGCGGATGTCGGCGATGGTCATCGCCTCGATCCCCTTTTCCGTACCGCCGGAATGACGCCCCCAGACATCGCCAAAATAATGCCGCCGCAGGTGAGTCATGGCCAGAGTGGCCGGGTCGTCTTCCAGCCCCTGAAGCGACTGCAGGGCCAGGGCCTGAATGGGCTCAAGCGATTCTTCGCCCAGGTGCGGCCGGCGAATCATGTCGGCAAAAAGCTCGAGAGTTGGCTCGAGACTGGTGCCCAGCATGGCCGCCGAAACCGATAGATGCGTGACCGAAGCCGATTGCTGATGGCTGACGCCGAGCGAATCAAGCTGTTCCAGCAGCTCGGCCGAATCGCGACTGCCTGCGCCACGCGGCAGCCATTCGGCCAGCATGGCCGAGCGGCCAAGCCTTTTGGCAGGATCGTGCACTGCACCGGCCGGAATCATTAATGTCATTGCCACCGACCGCACAGCCGGCATCGGTTCGGCAACGATCGTCAGGCCGTTGGCCAGTCGCTCTATCTTAACAGTGGTGTCAGGCACGAAGCAGAACCTCGAAGATGGGCCGGGCCATTTCTGGCAACCAGCAGGGCGTTCAATCAAGTTTATTGTAACACACCGGCCGCTTCCGGCCTATCGTTTGAAACGAATTATCGGCGGCCATGCGCGTTATTCAATGATTCTTCTGAATTCGCCAATCACGGCCATTGATAACCGATAACGTCGCTCTTATCATTATTGATAGAAGAAGGAATTTCTGCTTTTATCGCCGCTAACCCTGAGGCTCAAGGGTTTTAACCACCACTGACCCGACCCGAGGAGCGTGACCATGACCCGCCCGCTTTGCCCTGCTCTACGTCGGCGACTGGCTTACCGCATTCTTGGCTGTGCCACGGTTTGGGCTGCGGCTTTTATCGCTGGCTCAGGCCCGTGCCGTGCACAGGGGCACCATCATCACTCGGGCGGACTGCAAGGTTCAATATCACAGGGGTTTACGCCAGCAGGCGGGTTTTCGCAGAACGTGGGGATAGCAGCGCCTAGGCCCATTGTTCACGACCCCAATTTTGGGTCGCCGTTTTACAACCAGCCCTTCACCATGGGCGAAATTTTACGCAGCCACGGCCAGTTGCCGCCGATCAGCACACTAAGCCCGGCCTATAACTCGGCAAGCTGCCTCGCCCTGCCTTGCGTGGGCGGCCAGCCTTTGGTTGGCCCGGGGCCGGTGAATCGCGGCGGCTGGCTGAATTACAACCTTGGCACTCTTGGGATTGTCTCGCCAGGCTGGGCCGGTTATCCCTATTATTCGCCGTACGGAAATTATGGATATGGGGCTTGGGGCTATCCGGTAAATCTTTACCAGTCATGGGGATATGGTGGGCTTTATTCACCTTTCGCCTATTCCGGTTATGGACTCCCGTATGGATGGGTTCCGTTCTGGGTTCAGCCCGTCAACCGCCTGATGCCGAATTACGGTCTGATTTTTTCGATGACCGAGATTGTGAACCGGGGCAACAGCCGATTCGGGCCGACCCGGCCGGTGCGCGACCTGAGAAACCGCAACCTTAATCAGAACCAGAATAACGGTGGAATTCTTCTGCCAGGGGCCGGCAATGCACCGGCGAATGTTGGCCCGGGCCTGAATGCGGTTGCCCCGGTGGCGATGCGACCGGTGGCCATGCCACAGGGCCCGCGTGATCCGCTGAAAGCCGATTTGAATCAGCCGCCACGGCCAGTGGGCGAGAAAATGGTGGGTGCGGCAAATGAAGCCCAGGCTGACATGGCCCTGCGCGTGGCAAGCCTGCCTGTGGCCCCTGCCCCTGGGCGTGCAGTTGGCATTCGCCGCGGTGCCGTGGCTGAAAAGCCGGGTAATGTGAACGTAAATGATGTACAGAATGAAGTTTACAGGATGCTACAGGGGCCTGACCGGCTGGCCCGGAACGGTTTGATTGACGAGGCGAGAGGTCGCTATCAGGCCTTGGCGGAACGTCTTCAGACGGCACCCGAACCGTGGTTTCGGCTGGCCCAGCTGGAAGTGATTGCCGGCCGCGATCAGGCGGCAACCGAAGCCTGGAACAAGGCTTGCGCACTGGCAGGCCAGGCATCGGCAGGTTTCACGAAGAAGCTGAAATGGGGCGATATTGCCGACCCGGCCACCCGTGCCGAGGCGATGGATCGGCTTAATGCGTGGTCGGGTGCGGGCTCGGCCGAAGCTCTGGCCGGACTTCGAGCAACGATCAGCCCCGGAACAGCGATTCGCTGAAGCGACTTAAGTTTTGTAATTCAGTGAGCTTAATATTGATTTTAAAAGGCGTGATGGTGTGAGAGCCAGGCCCCTGCTGATAGGGATATCATTTATTGCTGAAACCAACAATAAAAACGATCTTCAGTTGAATACGCATCATTTCAATTTCGATTTACAGGAAAAATTATAGAAAATTTCATAAGTGACATTGACAGACCATTTATGGGAGATATACTCCCAGTACAGGGTGACTCCAAGGGGACGATGAGCCGGGGTAAGTCGTGGGGAGACGATTTACCTCGGCCATCGTTTTTATTTTGTTGAAGAGTAAACAGGACAAAAACAGTGAATCAGTGAGGGCTGGGGGATTGGCTTTTCAGGATGATGTGCGGGTTGATTTGTAGGGTGTTAAAATTGTGGAGAAAGTGTTAAAATCAGGCCGAACTGGCATTTACCACGGTTAGCCTGAAAGCTGCCAGAAAATAAGTGAAGAAATTCAAAAAATATTCTTATGATTTGTTGACAGTGGTTCGATCAATTGGTAATATTTCACACTCTGCTTTGTGAGCAGTGTAATGAATTGTCTGCTGCAAATTTTTATCAGTCTGCCGGTTAATCTACCGGAATGGTTGCTGATAAATGACTATGGGACGCATAATCGCGAAACGGGGAAATGAGTAACGATCGCATCAGAATCAGAATGGAAGCCTACGACAGTAGTATCCTGGATCAATCTGCGCGGGAGATAGTCGAAACCGCCCGCCGGACGGAAGCTCAGGTTCACGGGCCCATTCCTCTGCCGACCCGGATTGAGCGATACACCGTTCTGCGCAGTCCACACATCGACAAGAAATCACGCGAACAGTTTGAAATTCGCACTCATAAGCGTCTGATTGACATTGTTCAGCCAACGAACAAGACGATTGATGCTTTGAATAAACTGAGCCTGCCTGCGGGTGTTGACATCAAGATTAAGGCAAGTCAGTCTGGTTCCTAATACGTGAGATCGCTGCCCGCCGGGTAGTGATCTCTCTTCTTTTAACCGCATGAGTCCGAAACCTGCATCGCCTGATGTATGAAGTCGGCTCGACAGATCTGAAAAGATTTGTGCGGAGCAGAAAACTCTTCAGTCCGCTGACGATCATCTCACTTATGGTGAATGACTGGATGATGAAGGGAAAAAAATGATGAAACTGAAGCCTGGCGTCACAGGAAGATGTTTTGGAGTAGTGACATGAATCCTGGATTGTTGGGCCGTAAAGTCGGCATGACACAAATTTATGAAGCGGATGGTACAGCCGTTCCGGTGACAGTTCTGGAGTGTGGTCCATGCACCATTCTTCAGGTGAAGTCTCAGGAGACGGATGGTTACAATGCCATTCAGCTGGGCTTTGCTGACAAACGCCGCAAGAGTGCTTCGGCAGCCGAGCGTGGCCACGCCAAGAAGGCGGAAGCCGAGCCGAAGAAGTTTGTCCGTGAAATTCGTCAGAACACAGCCGCTGATCTTGATGGTCTGACTACCGGTAACATCCTGACCGTTGAAGTTTTCAACGCGATTACCAAGGTTGATGTTATTGGAACGAGTAAGGGTCGCGGTTTTGCCGGTGTTATCAAGCGGCACGGGTTTAAAGGTCTTCGTGCCAGCCACGGTGTGAAGCGCATGCACCGCCATCCGGGTTCAAGCGGCCCGTCGGCCGACCCTTCAAGAACTTTCCCAGGTGTTCGCAAGCCAGGTCATTATGGCGTGGCTCAGGTGACATCAAAGAATTTGAAGGTTGTTAAAATCGACGCCGAATCCAATCTTCTGCTGGTTCGTGGTGCAGTGGCTGGCCCCAATGGCGGGTTCGTGCTGGTCCGTCAGTCAGTCAAGTCGTGATCGGGCTGTTATCGAATCCACCAGTACAATCGTGAGTGATCGATCATGTTGAGTTTGCCAGTCTATAACACCAGTGGCGAAAAGGTCGGCGAAGAGTCGATCGATCCGGCCCTGCTCGGTAAAGAAGTCAATAAGCAGCTTCTGCACGACGTGGTTCTGATGTATCAGGCCAACAGGCGCGTTGGCACAGTGAACACACGGGGCCGTGCAGATGTGGCCGGTAGCGGCAAAAAGCTTTTCCGCCAGAAAGGCACCGGCAATGCCCGTGCCGGTTCCAAGCGGACAAACAAGCGTGTGGGTGGTGGTGTGGCTTTCGCCCGCCGCAACCGCGACTACAGCTATTCGCTGCCACGCAAGGCCGTTCGCCTGGCCACACGCATGGCCATTCTTTCGAAGATTACGGATCGTCAGGTTCTGATCATCGACGGCCTGAATGTTGAGAAGCCCCAGACCAAGCTCGTTGCGGCTGCTCTTTCAAAGATCACCCGACCAGACAAAGAGACGCTGACTGCGGGGACGAAAGCCGAGATTGCCAAGAATCAGCTTTCAACGGCGACGCTTCTGTTCGGCCTGCCTGAGCATGATCCGAATCT
>JBJTRR010000654.1:0-2722 GCA_046076185.1 bacterium
CCTGGGTTTCATCGACTGCCAGGCGATCTCGGCGCGCTGCATGCTCACCATCTTCATGATGTTTGCGGCCAAAACAGAAACATTAATCTTTTGTAACCGCACCATTTCTTCAAATTCGCGGTTGTCAAGCTTGCAGAGAATATCACCTTTTTTGACACGGGTGCCATCAGGAATGATCGATAAAATCCGGGTTGATGCACCTGCGCTAATGGAATTACCCATCACTCTGACCTGGATGTTTTCAATCTGGCACTCGACAACTGTGTTGTTGGCACTCTGGATTTCACCAGGGGCGTTCACATATTGCTCAAAACGAACCTTGTGAACCTGCTCGGTCTCTTTCAGTTCAGGCGGTAATTCCGGCTGGGCCGTGAGCTGTTTTAATCCCCACACACCTGCAGATACTGATGCCGACAAAACCATAATGCCAAAGAAGCTTTTTTTCAAAAAACCGGATCGTGATTGATTTTGATGGGCAATTTGCATTTATGGATCCTTCCAGACGATTGAGGCTGGAAAGTAACAGGCAGGAATCGTGAACCCAGTCGGGCTGCACAAGAGTGGTCAGCATCATGAAAATGCCAACGCCAGAAGACACATCAATGTCTTTATATCTATTATAGGCGTTATCGACAACACGGATTACCCTTTTTTCAGCAGATCTGTGAAAAATATTGGAAAAATCCGGTCAGGCCGATTCCGCAGGATTGTTTAACATGGAAAATTTCTGACAACAGCGTTTCAACGGGCGGGCGACTGCTGAGCCGTTCGCACCAGGCCCACTTCGCCAGATTTTTGCGTATCGTCTTTGTCAGCAATAACTTCTGAATCACTAACCGGGCCTGAATCAGGCTCTGCCCCGGCAAGCACCACAGTCTTTTCAGCCAGACCGGCAGGTTCGTTGCCCAGCATGACGGTTTCAAGTTGAACGCCCGGCATTTCCTGGAATCGACGGGGCTTCAAAATGACTTTATCGCCAGGCTTTAAGCCTTTGTCAACAATACGGTTAAATTCGTCGCCAAAATGAGTCTTGATCTGCCTGCGGCGCGGCAGGCCATCGTCGCCCAGAACCAGGCAGAATTCGTTATCGCCTTCCACCTCAACGACTTCAGGCGGAATCACCGGGCATGATTCGGCCGAGCCAGTCTGAATCACAACCTCGGCGTTCATGCCTGGCCGAAAGCCTTCATGCATGCCCTGGATGCGAATCAAACAATAATAGTTTTTGACATCCTGTGATGCCGGTCTTCGGTATGACGAAGAACTGGGCACGGGAAGCTGTGCTATTTTAGTCAAAACCCCTTGTGCAGCAATAGAATCAATCGACTCGGCGTAAACCTCGACCGGCATCCCGGTTCGAACGCGATCAATCACCGACTGGCTGAGTCTTGCCCGCACCTGAAGGTTCTCAAGATCAGGAAGGTAAAAGAGATCCTGCCCCCGGCGAACTTCGGCCCCCAGCTCAACACGCGAATCGCCATCGTCTTCGTTGGCATAGATCACCATACCGTCGTGCGGGGCAATAACCGTGCATTTTTTGACCTGATCTTCAAAGACTTTCAGGCGTTTTTTCTGATACTCAACCCATTGAGTGTAGTAAGTGAGCACCCAGGTTCGCGACTGAAGCCGCGATTTCAGGCTTTGTTCAGATCGTGGCTGGGTAAACTTTTCGAACGTGTCGTAAGCCAACTGGGCCCTGGAAAGCAAAATATCAGCCTTGAACGAAGCCTGTTCGTCAGACTTCACGGCATTGGGAGTCACAAAGCCTTTTTCAGCCATTTTCCGTGTCCAGGCCATGCGACGGCTGGCACGTTCAGCTTCGAATTCAGCGACCTGAATGGCACGCCTCAGGCTTTCTTCCGATCGACGGGTAGTTCCGTTCTTGTATTCATCAATCGCTATTTTCGAAACCTCGACATCAAGCTCGGTGTATTTCTTCATCAACTCGGCTTGCTGAAGGTTGATCCTCTGCACACGCACCATCTCTTCATACTGGCGGCTGTCAAGCTGGCACAGAAGGTCGCCTTTTTTAACATAAGTCCCGTCAGGAACTATCTTAAGGATTGTTGTCGAGCCGCCCGTGACAAGACTTCGGCTGCGGGTTGAGAGAGTCAGCCGGTCAATCTCACATTCCACCAGGGTGTTGTTGACACTTTGAATTTCTCCCGGAGCATTCACGGATGAATCAACCGACATAACATCAACAGCCACAATATCTTCAGGCTTGAGCGACTGAGTGGCAGCATGGGTCGGATCGACCTGAAAACGAAACTGTTTAACCCCAAAAAAGACGGCTGCAAGCAGCGCGGTGGCGGCAATCAGAAGGCGAAAACGAGAGAGACGAGACATCATTCGAATGATCAACCTGTGAGACTGATTTCTTTCCGGGTGCATCCGGTACGCACCAATCAGAAGAGCCGCCAGTCTTTCGGCGGAATGGGCAACGGCCGAACTAGGCAGGAATCAGACGCCGGCCGGGCGAGCTATTAAGATCATATCCGTAAAACCCCCGGAGAGCAACCCAATTTGTTTGACATTTCTTTTTATAAACACATTCAAACCCCGAAGCAGCCTTGACTTAAAAATAATTTAACCCGACCTGCCCACAAAACCCATAACCTATTGTTTTAATTGATGTTACGATATTTCAGCCAAACAATTCACATTGTTTCGCGCATGACCGAATGTGCATAATAATAAAGGGAAATGAACCGGGCCGACG
>JBJTRR010000655.1:0-9265 GCA_046076185.1 bacterium
CAATCTGGGTCTTTTTGAAATTGTATTTTCTCAAGCTGGGTTTCAAAGATGGCCTTGAGGGGCTTGTTTTCTGCTTTCTTTCAGGTGTTTCTGTGGCGGTGCGGCACTGGAAACATCGCGAGTTGCAATTACGAAGCCGGGTGAATTCATGAATTCCTCTGCCATATCAGCCTGGGAAGGCTATGTCGGGCAGCGATTTGCGGAATTGAAATCAGCATTTCCTGATTCCATTTCGGCCTATGACCCGCGCGTTATTGCAATTCAATCAGCCAGACCAAGCTGGCAAGGCCTGAGAGTTCTTGATATTGGCAGCGGGAAGGGCCGATACGAAGAACATTTTGAATCATGGGGGGCAGATTATGTGGGCATTGATCTGTCGGCCAGGTTTCTCGCCTCGGGCCGTCGGCTGAATCGGCGTATATTAGGTTCCGGGTTGCATTTGCCATTTGCTGATGAATCATTTGATGTTGTTTCACTTATTGAAACAATTCAGCATTCACCTGTACCAGACGTTGCTGTGCAAAATGCAATCAGGTGTGTCAGGCCAGGTGGGTCGATCATTGTAATTGAGCGTAACCCATGGGCTCTCAGCAGCGACTGGCCCGTTGTGCCAGCTATTTTTCTGAAATGGCTTGACCAGTATCGTGGCAGGTGGATGTATCCAAACCACTGCGGTGTCAGGGAACAGTGGATCAAGCCGCACGGACTGGCAAAACAATTAAAAGATACTATTATCAAAGCCAGTATTTCATATCACGGTTCGTTTGAGCAGCGAGAATCTGAATTCCAGAAATTGATTCCATATTTCAAACCTTTTTATTGTTATTCAGCACAGAAAAAGGATTTTTAAAATGGATTGTCGAAAGTTCATTTATCCCATTTTATTGAAGAATACACCGCCTTGGTTAAACTATTTATTGACCGATTCAGGCGTGCCTGTGGTTCAAGTGGAAGAACCAGGCTGCGAATACTCGATTGTAATTGGTAATGGCTTATCTGGTATTGATACAGGTAATGAAAAGTGTTTATTTATTGACTGGAAATCTCTTTTGCCTGATAGTTCGATGAGTTTCAATGAAATTTCAGACAGGCTTTATTTGCCGGCAGCAACAGGCTGGATTGAGAATGGAATAACACTGAGCGAGAATTGTATTTCAGATCAACTTCGCGAGACGATTATTGAAAGTCTCCGGCAGAAGATAACCGGGTTTGGATATCCATGGATCTACTTCAGCCCATTTCCGGCAGGATACGACAACGTATTTAATTTCCGAATTGATATTGATGAAAATGAACCTGACGACTGGAAGAGAGCCATAAAGGCCCTTGAGCCGGTGAAGCATGCCACCACATGGTTTTTAAGTGTATCGGCGACGGAGAAATCACCAGCCATTTACGATTGGTTAAGGGGTTGCGACTTGCATTCACACGGATATCATCACCATATTCATCAGTATGACGACAAATTAAATCGCATTGAAATTCAAAGGGCTGCTGAGATTTATAAAATCAATGGATTTAGGGCCATCGGTTTCGCACCGCCGTGTGGCCGAATCACCCAGGAATTATTATCAATTATTAATATCATGCAATATCAATTCATTTCTGGCCTTGGCGACCCGAATGGGAGCCTGCCAATGAGAGATCATCGCGGGCTTTGGCACATTCACAGCCTGCCGCTCAGTGAAGGATTATATCTTGATCGTAATATTTCAAATTCCGAAATTATTATTCAGGGTTATCTTTCAATGGCCGATCGTGCATGGAAGAATAACAAACCCGTTCTGGTATATGGGCATGCTGAAAGGCGGCTGGGCAGAAAACCGGAGATTATCAGCCGATTGATTCATGAGCTGAGTGGCATGAGGCATTTCTGGCATGTGAGCCTGACGAAATACACAGACTGGTTGAAAAGACGAAATGAAATCTGTTTCAATGTCATGGCTTTGCAGAATAACTGCGAACATTTGCAATTGAACTGGAAACATTCGATGATGGATGCCAAGCCGCAATTGAATGTCATGTGGAGAAATAATTATCAAGAGATTGCATTAAAAGAATACAATGGTTATTTGGAAATCGTATTCGACAAAACTCAAAAGAGCATAAATAATGTTGATAGTTTAAATAAAGTGCACACGTTTCCCAATAACGAACCAGTTTCATTAAAACATCTTGTGAAACGGTATCTTGACTGGGAGCGTGAAACACCGCCTGGCCTACTTTTAAAAGGAAGGATGCGAAGCCGCTTGAAAGCGGTTTTTCGATGGCTGACCGATAAACGCTGGCGTGAGAAACACCGGGCTAAGGAATGGAAGTTGCAATTCAATTCAATCGATGAGAAATTGAAAGCGGCTTGAACGTTGTCGATGGCAAATGCAATTCACCCCTGGCTGAATCAAGCGGCTTTGAAAAGAAACGAGCCGGGATGCGTTCTGTTTCATGCAGGTTCGGGGGTTTTTCAGTCGCCCGGTGGTGGTGAGATTCAATTAATCAAGACGGGTGAGGCTCTTGAGCGCAGGGGTTTGCCCGTGGGGTTATTTAACCCATGGCGTGATTATCTTGGTGAACATCGGCTGATTCATTTTTTTGGTATGCATCGCGAGGCTTTACCGCTGGCTGATGTTGCGAAAAAGGCAGAAATTGGGGTCGTCGTTTCGCCGATTTGCTGGTATGATCCCATCGCCCAGTGGCATGAAGCCGGTGGCTGGGTTGAAGGAGCCCAAAGGGTTTCGAAGTGGTTTTTATTGCGTCAGAGCCGACTGGCACGAGGCCGGTCGTGGAGGTCGCGATTGCTGGGGCTGGCTGATCGAATCCTGCCGAATTCCGCTGCGGAAGCCGACCAACTGATTCGGCTTTTTGGTGTTGATCGTGCGCGAATTGAAATTGTTCCCAATGCTGTTGATTGCAGAGAATTAACGACGGATCATGATTTATGTGCTGGCCTGATACCATTTCAGGAATATGTTTTGTATGTCGGGCGTATTGAACCTCGTAAGAATGTCAGAGGTTTGATTGAAGCCTGCCTTGCGGCAGCAAAACCTTTGGTGATCATCGGCCGGAGTGCTGAGGAATCGTCAGAATATGAAATGCAATGCCGAAAAATGGCAGAAGGCCGAGAAATTGTATTTGCCGGCCCGATGGCAAAGGACGATCCGCGACTGGCTGCGGCGATGGCTGCAGCTAGAGTTTTTGCCTTGCCAAGCTGGTTTGAAACACCTGGACTGGCGGCCCTTGAAGCGGCTAGCCTTGGCACGCAGGTGGTGATTACGGCCCGGGGCGCGACGCGGGAATATTTTGGTGATACCGCTTATTATTGCGACCCCTTGAAACCCGACACAATCAGAAATGCAATTGAGGAAGCCTGGGAGAGGCCCAGAGATGGCCGCACAGAGCTTGCTGAAAGGATTCAGCAGCGATGGACATGGCACGAAGTGGCACGCATCATGGAAGGAATCTACGATGCAGTCACCTGAAATGATAATGCAATCGGAATATCATTCTGAGATGCCGGATCAGCCGGTATTGCCCGAGCCAGTTCCGGTTCGGCGATACCGATACAGCAGGCTTCGGTGGCGGGTGCTGGTACACTTGATTGATGGTGTCGGTTATCTCCTGATGTGGCTTTTGCGATTGGTTTGGCCGGCAAAAGAATCGATTGCAATTCGGCGGATATTGATTGTCCAGCTTGATCATCTGGGCGATGCCGTGCTGACAACAACCATGCTTCGGCACCTGAAAGGGCAATATCCGAAGGCTGAGATTGATATTCTGGCATCGTCGGCAAATGAAGAGGTGTTTCGGTCTTCGGCATTTGTCGATGGAGTTCATGTGGCTGACCGCAACTGGTTTGAACGCCGAAGCGGCTGCTGGGCCATGTTTACAGCGGCCTGGCGACTGGGCTGGCGAATGCGCAGACATGGATATGACCTTGGGATTGATGTCAGGGGCGATATTCTCAGCATATTCCTGATGGTTCTGGCGGGCATTCCGAAAAGGGCCGGATGGGCGATGGGCGGTGGTGGATTCTGGCTGACAGATATTGCGAGATGGGAGCCGGGGCGACACGAAGTGATGTCACGAATGGCAATTCTGGAATCATTGGGCGTTGAAGTTCCGCCGGACGATTGCATTAAGACAGAACTCGTCATTTCATCGAATGATCGCGAATGGGTGGCGAGGCATCTTTGCAGGCTATGGACGCCGCACCAGTGGATTCAGGCTTATCTTCGAGGCAGCGAGGTGGCATTTGGCCGCACCCGGCTGGTTTGTCCGCTGGTTGTGCTGCATCCGGGGGCTGGGACACAGGCGAAACGCTGGCCGATTGTATTTTGGCGACGGCTGATTTTGAAATTACGCGAAAAAGGCTTTTTTGTGGCGATTATTGGATCAGGCGAAGATATTCCGGTGGCTGAAATGCTGACTCGGGGGCCTGGGGTGATTGATTTGACGGGGCGGCTGAAATTGACGGAGACGCTGGCACTGCTGGAACGATCGGCGTTTTTTATCGGCGTTGATTCAGGCCCGGCGCATCTGGCATCAGTCACAGGCACAAAATCAGTGATTTTATTCAGCGGAACGAACCGGGCCAGCCAGTGGCGGCCGTGGTCGAAGGCGGCCATAGGCCTGAGAAAAAAGGTTTCGTGCTCGCCATGCCACCAGAAGCTGTGCCCGATTGCAAGTCATGCATGCATGACGGGAATAAGCCCTGAACGAGTGCTGAAAACGGCATTGTGGTGGTGGAATCGGGGCCCGAATGTGACAGGAAATGAAATCGATGAAAGAAACCGAAAAACCAGTGCCGCCTGAGCAAAACATGTTTCGATTTGGCCTTAGCGAAGGTCAGTTTTTCAATATTGCACTCGCCTGGGTTATATTTGTATTTGTTGGGTATTGTTTTACGATTTATTTTGAGCGTGGCGAGCGTATTATTGCAATTCTGCAGCGAGTTTTTTCATTGCTTTGAAATGAAGGACGGGCAGATGTTCTGAAAACAGTTAAAATTTGATTTTTCTGGACCTGACACTTTCACTTTGAAAAAAATTCAGCGATAATATCATTCTTGCCACAGCATAACCACTGCAACCCTTCTCCAGGAGCATGATTTGATGAACTCTCCGACAGGCAATCGCCGGTATTTTCTTGGAACTGGTCTGGCCTTGGCGGCATCGGCCGTGGTTCAGCCGACACAGGCATCGGCGAACGACAAAGTGCGACTGGCGATTATTGGTGCACGTGGCCGCGGTGCTGATCTGGCCGCCAGTTTTTCGAAAAACGATGGCTTTGATGTTGTGGCTCTGTGCGATGCCGATTCAAGGGTATTTGCCAAAGCTCAGGGCAATCTGGCGAAAAACAAGCGGGCTGAAGCGAAGACGGAAGTTGATTTCCGCCGACTGCTGGATGACAAATCGATAGATGCGATTGCCGTGGCAACGCCTGACCACTGGCATGCCCTGATGGCGGTGATGGGCTGCCAGGCGGGTAAGCATGTTTACTGCGAGAAGCCGGTGAGCCACAACCTTGTAGAAGGCCGGCGGATTGTGGAAGCTTCGCGTAAATACAATCGCGTGGTGCAGGCCGGCACACAGCGACGCAGTGCCAAATCGGTGCAGGAAGCGGTGGAGCTTGTTCGGTCGGGGGCAGTGGGCAAGGTGGGCATGGCCCGGGCGTGGATTCATCAGATCAGGCCCAACATTGGCCATGGCAAGCCAGGCGAAGTGCCAAATGGCGTGGATTATGCAATTTGGCAGGGGCCGGCCCTTGACCGGCCGTTTTATGAAAACCGATTCCACTACAACTGGCACTGGTTCTGGAACTGGGGTACGGGTGAAATTGGCAACAACGGAATTCATGGGGTGGATGTGGCCAGGTGGGGACTGGGGGTTGATGGCCCGACACGTGTCACATCATCCGGTGGCAAGTTTGTGTTTGATGACGACCAGGAAGTGCCTGACACGCAGATTGTGACGTGGGAATTCCCTGAGAAGGCCGTGATTCAGTGGGAACACCGGATGTGGTCGAAACACCCGACAGAGAATTCAGGATTCGGCATCGCCTGGTATGGCGACAAGGGGACAATGGTCATAGGCAACAGTGGCTGGAAGATTGAAGACCGCGATCCGAAGGCGCCGCCACTGGCGAAGAGCGAAGGGCCCAGCACGGATGGAATGACGGCCCACATCCAGAATTTTCTCGATTGTATTCGAGACAACAAGAGGCCGAATGCCGATATTGAAATCGGACATCTGTCAACGCGGCTATGCCACCTGGGCAATATTGCCCACCGCACGGGGCGGACACTGACCTTTGACCCGAAGGCCGAGCAATTTCCGGGTGATTCAGAAGCGAACTCGCTTTTGGGGCGGGAATATTCGAGCCGGTTTGCGATGCCGGCGCAAGTCTGATCGCAATTTTGGTGGCGGTCAGGTATGATCAGGCTCAGGAGAATTGAGCCCGCATGACTATCGACCGCATTGAGCTTCACCGAGTTCGCCTGCCGCTGGTGCGGCCATTTCGCACCAGTTCGGCTTATCGTACGCATATCGAACATATCCTGATTCGGCTGATTGACGAGAACGGGGCCGATGGCTGGGGCGAAATTGCCACTGCGATTGACCCGTTTTACAACTCAGAAACAACCGGGACAGCCTGGCATCTGACCCGGGATTTTCTGGGGCCGATGGTGATTGGCAAGGTGTGGAGCGATGTGCGGCAATTTCGCGAACTTTACGGAAAAGTCAAAGGTAATCGATTTGCCCGCAGCGGCCTTGAAATGGCGGCATGGGATCTGGTTGGGAGAAATACCGGCAAGAGCCTGAGGGAACTGCTGGGCGGCACACGCCAAGAAGTGGAAGTGGGTGTGAGCCTGGGAATTGAAAATGATATTTCAAGATTATTGAATCAGGTCGAGAAATTTGTGGCTGAAGGTTACAAGCGGGTGAAATTAAAAATTGCGCCGGGGTGGGATCTTGAGCCGGTAAGGGCTGTGCGTGAAAAATGGCCGAATCTGCCGCTTCAGGTCGATGCAAACTCGGCCTATTCTTTAAATGAAATTGACCATTTAAAACGGCTTGATGAATTTCAATTGCTATTGATCGAGCAACCGCTGGCCGACGATGATATTCTGGACCATGCCGAGCTGGCAAAACAGTTAAACACACCGATATGTCTTGATGAGAGCCTGCATCATCTGGGCGATGTGGCTAATGCGCTGAAATACAATTGCTGCAAAGTGGTGAATATTAAGGTGAGCCGTGTGGGCGGCCTGGAAGAATCGAGAAAGATTGCGGAATACTGCTTTGCCCGTGGGTTTCCGGTCTGGTGTGGTGGGATGCATGAATTTGGCCTGGGGCGGGCCGCCAATCTAGCGATTGCCAGCCTGCCGGGGTTCACATTGCCGGGCGACACTTCGGGCTCTGACAAATACTGGGTTAAAGATATTATTGACCCGCCAGTAATTGTCGAACGTGGATTGGCGAAGGTTCCGGAAGGGCCAGGGCTGGGTGTGAATCTGGTGATGGAGCGAGTGGCAAAATATAGCACCGAATTGCAAATCCTGACTCGTGATTCAAAGGTGCTTTCATGAACACAAATGAATTTCAGGCAGCGATTGCCAGATCCACTGACAAATATATTGCTGTATTAAGAAATATCATTGAAATGGAATCGCCCAGTGGCGACACACGGAAACTTCTTGAAGTCGCTGATTTCATCAAATCCTTATGGCAAATTCCTGAAATTAAAATGGAAGAGATTGAAAATGAAGCAGGGGCGAAGCATCTGGTGATCAGATGGCTGCCTGAAAGCATCAACCGTGAATTGAAACCTTGGCTGGTGGTGGGGCATTTTGACACTGTCTGGCCAGTGGGAACGCTTGAGAAAATGCCATTTCGGGTGGACGGAAACAAAATTGCCGGGCCAGGCACTTACGACATGAAGGCCGACCTGATCATGGCGTGGCTGACGGTGCGGCAGATGCAGCAAATGCAGTGCAAGCCGTCTCGCCCGGTTGTATTTCTTTTTACATGTGACGAAGAGACAGGAAGTCATACATCGCTTGGGATTATTGAACAAATCGCTCAGTTCTCGCATGCGGCCCTTGTGCTTGAGCCGCCGATGGTCGGCGGTGCCTTAAAAACGGCTAGAAAGGGTGTCGGGTGTTATCGGGTTGAAGTCACGGGAAGATCGGCACATGCCGGGGTTGAGCCTGAAAAAGGGCGAAGCGCGATTCTTGAATTGGCAAACCAGATCATTGCGATTCAGAAAGCGGCGAGGCCAGACCTGGGAACGACAATCAATATTGGAAAGATTGGTGGTGGATCGGCGAACAATGTCGTAGCCGAGAACGCCTGGTGCGAGGTGGATGTGCGTGTTTCAACGATGGAGGAAGCAGCCAGGATTGACCAGTTTTTCAATCATGAAATCGAGCCGGTTGGTGCTGATATTCGAATTGCAGTGTCAGGTGGCCTGAACCGGCCGCCGATGGTTCGAAGTGAACAATCAGGGCGGCTTTTTGAATATTGCTGTCAGCGGGCAAATGAAATGGGCGTGAGTCTGCAGGAAGGCATGACGGGTGGCGGATCTGACGGGAATTTTACGTCGGCAGCCGGTTGTCCCACGCTTGATGGCCTTGGCCTGGAAGGGGCCGGTGCCCATGCACCACACGAACATATTGACATATCTTCACTGCCATTTCGGGCCGCACTTCTGGCCTCGCTTCTGACAAGTGAAATTGAGTTCTGAAATCCACCGGGTTCCGCAGGAGATATCTGACAGATGACTCATTCAAGAAAGCATTCGAATCCGCCGGAAATCACAATCAGACGGCCGCATTCACCCGAAGAATACAAGGCTCTGCAGGAAGCCCAGCAGAAGGCCTGGGGAATTACGCAGGATGGCTATATGGTGCCTGTGGCCACTATGGTCGGGGCCCAGTTTCATGGCGGGCTTGTGCTTGGTGCGTTTCTGGGCGATGGCCAGGCTGTGGGCCTTTCGTTTTCATTCATGGGGCGAATTCATGGCGAAATATGCCTTTATTCGCAACTTACAGGTGTAGTGACAGGTTATCAGGGGCATGGCATTGGCGGAAAAATGAAATGGGCCCAGTGGGAATATGCCCACAGCCATCAGATTCCGGTAGTTGCCTGGGCCTACGACCCGTTTCAGGCAGGTAATGCGCATTTTAATTTAAGTCTTTTACGAGGCAAGGCCCGGCGATTTATTGATGACATGTATGGCCCACGAACGGATAGCCTGAATGCCGGTG
>JBJTRR010000656.1:0-2153 GCA_046076185.1 bacterium
CGAGGTGCGGCGCTTCTTCTGCGAAGCGTGGGCACGCCACGGTGCGGGCGAGGTGCTCGAGCCGATGCATATATATTGAGTTTTAATCATTTCGTTTAATTGAAATAGCTGTGGATCAATTCCAGGATTTGATTGATCAGATTTGGTTCGATCGGCAATTATTTTCATGTTTTGTTTGAAATCAGGCGAATCGGCAGCTTCTATTTTGTATCTCAACGGAAATCCAAACCCATCGCCAATTGAGTTGAAATCGTCGGAACATGGTGCAATAACGATTGTTTTTATTTCAACCGGTTGATTAAAATTTAATTGAACCCACTTTGTTTTATTTCGATCGGTTTCAATTGCGCTATGGTATCCGAATTCAGGGCGAAGGTTGCCCGAACTATTTTTCCTCGCAGCTGCTATTCGTTTCTGCCATGATTCATAATCGGGGCCAGCCTGTCTTTCAATTTCTTTTTGCAAATTTGAAGTTTCACGAATCAATTGCAATTTCCGCCGGTATAGCCCTTCGTATTTTGTTTGCTCATCCGAAGTTCTAAAGTAAGGGCGGTCTGCCCGATCAATGCCTGAAAATATAGCCTGAAGCTGATAATAATCGGTTTGTTTGATTGGATCAAATTTATGATCGTGGCACTGGGCACACTGAATTGTGAGACTCATGAGAGAACCTACCGCCGTTCCGACCATGTCGTCTCTGTCGAGATGTCTTGCAATTTTACCATCGGTTTTTGTCTCTGGAACTTCGGCATGACCAATAAAATCCCATGGCCCAGCCGCCAGAAAACCGAGTGCCCTGATGGCTTCAGGGCTTTGAGGAGAATACGAATCACCGGCAATCTGCTCTCTGACAAATTTTGCATATGGCTTGTCAGCATTGAGCGATTCAATCACATAATCACGATATGGCCAGCTGTTGAGGCGGGGTTTGTCCTTATCGTAGCCATGCGTTTCGCCATAATGCACAATATCCAGCCAATGGCGTGCCCATCGCTCGCCATACGACTTTGAATTCAATAGATTTTCGACCAGTTTTTCGTAAGCATCCGGGGATTTGTCGTTTTCAAATGTTGAAACGGCAAGCGGTTCAGGCGGTAAGCCAGTTAAGTCGAAATACAACCGACGAATCAAGGTTCTTCTGTCAGCTTCCTGAGCAGGCTCAAATCTATTTTCAACATGTTTTTTTGCGATAAATGAATCGATTGCATTTCGAACCCATTTCTGGCGTGAAGCAGGCAATTCCGGTGGATTTCGCCTGACAATCGGCTCAAGTGACCAATGCTTTTCCAAACTTTTTGCAGATTTATCGGCGAGTTTCATTTCGCCTGGCCACTTTGCTCCTGCTGAAATCCATTGCTCAACCGCTTTGATCACAGAGGCATCAAGTGGCTTATCCTGTTGAGGCATTTCAGGTTTTTCGCCACTGATCACTTCCAGCAAACGGCTCTCGGCAGGTTTGCCTGGCTCAATCACCGAACCGTTTTCTCCACCCTTCAATAGACCGGCATAATTTTCAAGATTTAGCCCGCCCCTGGCTTTTGCGGAATTATGACAACGAATGCAGGAAGCCTCAAAGGCCGGCGCGATGACAGCACTGAAAGCATCATTGGCCTGAACTTGATCCGAAAGGCCTTCATCTGCAAACGTAAAAGCAGATCCAGAGAGACTGATGTATGAGACCAGGGTAAAGATCAGTTTTTTTGACATTAGTAAGACTCAGATCGATTTGCGAGATTTTCAATTCTCTGATGTGATCTTTGCGTCAAGCAATCTCATGGGAAATACGGCTGACGGCTGGTGCTGCGATATCATGATGCTTTCCAGTCGTTTTACGATTTCAGGATGGTTGGCTGCAATATTCCTGGATTCTGTCGGGTCTGCCTGAAGATCATAAAGTTCTGTGATGATCTGATCTGGCACTATTGTAACTTTTTTCTTTGCAGATACTTTTTTGCTGGCAGTTCCAGCAGCTGGTCGATTTAAATTCTGGCGAACGGCCTTCCATCTGCCGGCCCAAACCGCCTGCTGACCACCATAGCCTGGAAATTCCCTGTATAGAAAATCGCGTTCCGGCTGATTTTTGCCGGCCAGTGTCTGAGAAAAATCAATTCCGTCAGTATCTGCCGGTGTTCTTGATGACAGGCCAGCCAAAT